>CBFQYI010000159.1:0-9103 GCA_965720825.1 uncultured Chryseobacterium sp.
AAGAAAGAAAATCTTTACTTTGGGCATTCTCAGGATATAAAGACCCTTTCCAGTCATTATTATAAAATCCAGAACATCCTATGTAAAGATTTTCTTTTGTCATAATGTTATTTTATATCCAGATCCACGGAGTTGAGTCTCAATGAATTCAGTATCACAGACAGGGAACTGAAGCTCATTGCTGCAGCTGCAATCATTGGTGATAAAAGAATTCCAAAGAATGGATACAATAATCCTGCCGCAACCGGAACTCCCAAAACATTATAGATAAAAGCAAAAAACAGATTTTCTTTAATGTTTTTGAGAAGTTTTTCACTCAGTAACTTTGCTTTTGCAACACCTAAGATATCTCCTTTTAATAAAGTAATCTCAGCACTTTCAATCGCAACATCTGTTCCTGTTCCCATGGCAATTCCCACATCAGATTGGGCAAGGGCTGGAGAGTCATTGATTCCGTCTCCGGTCATCGCTACGATTTTACCTTGCTGTTGTAGTTTCTTTACTTCATTGAGTTTATCTTCAGGAAGACAGTTGGCTTTGAAATGTTTAATTCCTAATTCATCAGCAACGGCTTTGGCAGTATGCTCATTATCTCCTGTCATCATGATAACGTCTATTCCTTCGTTCATCAGCTGTTTAACAGCTTTTTTGGAACTTTCTTTTATTTTATCTGTAAAGCTTATGAAACCAAGCACCTGCTGATTTTGTGCAATATAAGAGATCGTATGTGCCTTTGACTGTACTTTCACAGCTTTTTGCTTTAAACTTTCTGGAATGGTGATCTGATGTGAGGTTAACAGGCTTTCGTTTCCTAAATAAGCTGTTTTACCATTTATATTTCCTTTGACTCCTTTTCCGGAGATATTCTCAAACTGGTCTACTTTTTCAGCCGTCAGATTCTCTTCTTTTGCTCTTTTTATTACGGCATTGGAGAGTGGGTGTTCAGAATTTTGATTCAAAGAAAAAGCCAGTTTTAAAATCTGATTCTGATCTCCGTTTACTGTTTCAATATGTTCTACTGAAGGTTTCCCTTCTGTTAAAGTTCCTGTTTTATCGGTAATCAAAACATTTACTTTATTCATCTGCTCAAGAGCTTCTGCATTTTTGATAAGAATTCCGTTTTTAGCACCTTTCCCGATTCCTACCATTAAGGACATTGGAGTTGCCAGCCCAAGGGCACAAGGACAAGCCACAATTAAAACGGCAACCGCATTTACAAAAGCAAATAAAGTTCTTTTTCCTTCCGGACCGAAGAACTGCCAAAGGATGAAAGTAAGGACTGCAATAAGAATTACCACAGGGACAAATACTTTTGAAACCTTATCTGTAAGTTTCTGGATAGGAGCTTTGCTGCGGCTGGCTTCATTCACCATTTTAATGATTTGTGAAAGCAGAGTTTCATCTCCTACCTTTTCTGCCTTCATAATGAATACCTGATTACCGTTGATGGTTCCGGAAGATACTTTGTCATCTACATTTTTTTCAACAGGAACAGGTTCTCCTGTAATCATACTTTCGTCTACAATAGAATGACCTTCAGTGATTTTTCCATCCACGGGAATTTTTTCACCAGGTTTTACTTTTAATAAATCTCCTATTTTTACCTGAGAAAGCAGAACTTTCTTTTCTTCACCGTTTACCATAAGGTTGGCTTCATCTGGTGAAAGGTTCATTAATTCTTTGATGGCATTTCCTGTTTTTTTATGAGCTGCTGCTTCCATCAGCTGACCTAAAATGACAAGGGTTAAAATCACACAGACCGCCTCAAAATACAATGGGATTTCATGATTATGTCCACGAATTTCATGTGGAATAATGTCTGGAAATATCAGAGCAACAATACTGAAAATAAACGCTGCAGCAACCCCCAGAACAATAAGGCTGAACATATTGAGATTCCATGTTTTGAAGGAAACCCATCCTCTTTTCAATAGAAACCATCCTGAATAAAATAGTACCGGAAGCGTTAAAGCAAGTTCAATAAACCCCTGAGTCTGATGAGAGAAAGGGAAGTTGATCAACATTCCTCCCATTGAAAGAATGAAAACCGGAATGGTAAACGCCAGTGAAGTAATGAACTTTCTTTTTAATATAGTATAGGTTTCATCTTCATCATCATCGCCGCTGTCCGGCATCCTTACGAGATCCATTCCGCAGATCGGGCAGTCTCCCGGTTCGTCACGAATGATTTCCGGGTGCATAGGACAGGTGTATTTTGCGGTTTTCTTTTCGGGATATTTTACAAGATCCATTCCGCAAACCGGACATCCCACATTGGAATCGTAGGTTTTGTCGCCTTCACAATACATTGGACAGTAATACCTGCCAGCCATTTCATCAGTTACTTTAGGAGTTTCATGATGATGAGAATGGGAATGAGTGTGATGCTGATGTGAGGCTGCTTTTTGAGCGAGTTCTTCAGTAATTGGATCTAAATCCATATGACAAACAGGGCAACTGCCTTTCTCATCATATACTTTATCCCCTTCGCAAAACATCGGACAATAATGCTTCCCGATACTATCTTTAAAGTTTTCAGGAAGGTTGGTTGATGAATAGGTTGGTTTATGATTAGGATCTTTAGCAAGCTTTTCTTCAATAGGAACCAGATACATTTTGCAGACAGGACATCTTTCGCCCTGTTTGAAATATACTTTATCTCCTTCGCATTCCATTGGACAATAGTATACTGAAGACGGAGATACACGGTCCTGAGGTTTTACGAAGGCTGTCTCAGGTTGTTTGGGATCTTCAAGTCTGTATTTTCCTATTTCTGCCAGTGCATCATTTAATACTGAAAGTTTCACCTCATGATCAGAAGTGATGGTAGCGGTATGGGTTTCCAGATTTACATCGGCTTTAACACCATCAACACTGTTCAGTTGATTTGAAATTTTTTTCTGGCAGCCGGAACAGGTCATTCCGAGTATTTTATACTGTTGTTCCATGATTCTTAAATTTATAGTACAAATTTCCAAAATGGAAAACTAAGGTTGTTATAAATTTAAGGATAATAGTTATAAAATTAGGTGGAGTGGAAGAGTTTGAGAGTGGGAGAGTAAAAGGGTTTGAGAGTTGTAGGGTATGAGTGTTTGAGAGTTTGTAAGTGAAATAGGAATATTTAACTCCTTCACCCCTAAACGCTCAAACACTCAAACGTATTAAAGATTGTCAAGCGCTTTGCGATTGTGTTCTTTGAGTTTTTTGAATTCAGTAGGAGTGAATCCGGTTATATTCCGGAACTGGGAAGAAAGGTGTTGTACGCTTTTATAACCAAGCTTTCCTGCAATTTCAGTAAGGTTGAATTCATTATATAAAAGAAGTTCTTTTACCTTTTCTATTTTCTGAAGAATAAAGAATTGCTCTAACGTGATATTTTCGTTTTGAGAAAATGTTTTGGAAAGAGCACTGTAATCCTTGTAAAGTTTTGAACTTAAAAATTCGGAAAGCAGAAAGTCTTCCGAGATATCAAGGTCGCTTATTTTGATAATGATCAGGTTTTTGATTTTTTCTACAGTCTGATGAGCAGAATCCATAATCCTTTCAAAACCTGTATCAAGCAGTTCTTTTTCTATGATCTGCATTTTTTCGGGGGAAACATCATCTTCTGTTTCTACTTCTCCCAGTAAGATATTAGTGATCTTTACATCTGCATTACGGAAAATATTTTCTACTGCCGCAATGCATCTGTTGCAGACCATATTCTTTATGAAAATCTTCATAGGCTGTTGTTTAACCTGTCTTTTACGAATTCTATCTGGGTTTTGCCATGAGGAGCAGGATTGCCTTCTTCGTTAAGGTTTACCATGACAATTCTTTCCACAGTAATGATGGTTTGATGAGTCATTTTATTTCTTACATCACATCTTAAAGTAATGGAAGAAGATCCGAAATGAGTAGCTTCAATTCCTATTTCTATAATATCTCCTTGTTTGGCTGAGCTGACAAAGTTGATTTCAGAAATAAATTTTGTGACTACTTTTGTGTTTTCCAACTGAATGATTGCATAAAGTGCAGCTTCTTCATCAATCCATTGAAGAAGTCTTCCTCCGAAAAGTGAATGATTGGGGTTTAAATCTTCGGGTTTTACCCATTTTCTGGTATGGTAGTTCATGTCTTTAATAATTTGCAGTACAAATTTAGTGTTAAAAGCTGATCTTTTCAAAAGAATAGCATTTATTGATCTGAAAAGAATCATTCATTTTCTCAATCATTTTCTTTTGGAACGCATGGCTTTCGTTTTTGCTATAGAAGGATCATTCAGCAATGTTTGATACTCTTCACTTTCTATGGCAATGAGCGCAACTTTTCCTTCTATATTATGATGGAATCCAAATCCGTATTTTTTTGCTAAAGGAGAACACCGGAGACAGGGTTGACCCTTGGAAAAGAACTTTTCTCTTTCATCTTCTTTTTCGTCTTCTGAAATTTCATTTTTAATGGCATAACATTCAAAAATGAGATCATCGGACGAATATTGATAAGGACTTTTTATAAGTTTGTCATATTGCAGATTGGCGAGTGTTTTTTCCTTCTTTTCGGGAGGAATCTGTGCCTGGAAAGCAGGACAGTCTTCAGCAACTTCAATGAGTGTGTTGGTATAATTCGTGGTGTATAGTTTCATATTTTGGTTCAGGATTTAAAATTTTATGAAGAATAGGTGGTAAGGAAGTTAATAAATAAAATGTTGTTTGCCATATTAACTTGATTTTGAGGGCTTAGCGTTGGCATTTGTTTTAAGTCTTTAACTAATTTTATAATAAAATGTGTTTTTGTTTAATTAATTGATATTCAGTTTGTTAAATTGGGTTTAAGTGTTTTTTTTATTCTCAGATTCAACATAATGTGAGAAATATTAAAAAAAAGCTTTGATTTGAAATTTTTAATTGTATCTTGCATACGTTTATATTTGGAATCAATATTTGTTCATTAATTTATGTTGTTTTTCTTTTATATACCAAATTTTTATTAATTTTTTAATTTATTTAAAATGAACATTTTTGTTTCAAACATCAATTACGCAACTAAAGAGTATGAGTTGCACGATCTATTCGCAGAATTTGGTGATGTATCATCAGCTAAAATCGTTACAGACAGAGAAACTGGTCGTTCCAGAGGTTTCGGTTTCGTAGAAATGGGTGATGAAGAAGGAAAGCAAGCTATTGAAGCTCTTAACCAAAAAGAATTTAACGGAAAAACTCTAAACGTATCTGAAGCTAAGCCAAGAGAAGAGAAGCCAAGAAGAAGCTTCGATAACAACAGAGGTGGAGGTTATGGTAACAACAACAATAGAGGCGGAGGCTATGGTAACAACCGTGGCGGAGGCGGAAATCGTTGGTAAAAATATGAAGCGGCTTTTAAGCCGCTTTTTTTATGGAATTTAATTTCCGGTAAATCATGTAATTATAACTTGGGTTGGAAAATGATGATGTTTTGGCATAATTTTAGAAATTATCAATCAATCAAAAAATAATTATAATGAAAAAACATTTATTAGCATTAATGATGGTGTTTGGTGGATTATTAATCAATGCACAAAACATTTATACTGGCCAGACTATAGAACAAAACAGAAAATACTGGGCAAGTAACAACCGATACTATTTGACCTTTCAGAATGATGGTAACCTGGTTTTATATAACAGAGCCGGAGTTGCAATGTGGGATACAGGCACAAACAATAAGGGAGTGAGAGCTGTTTTTCAGGACGACGGGAACTTAGTGGTTTATACTCCCGGAAATGGAGTGGCTTTTATTTCTAACACTAATGGTAGAAGAGCTGAAAGATTAACCATTAAAGATGATGGGAATCTTGTTATTTATAACGGTAAAAATCCGCTATGGGCTTCAAAAAGCGATTTGAAAAATAGTGGAAGAGATAATGGTTTTGGCCGTGGAAATGGTAATATAAGTACTGGGTACAAATTCCGTAAAGGAACAAAAGTGTTCTCTCCTAATGGCAGCTATTATCTGACTTTCCAAAATGACGGAAATCTTGTTTTATCCTACGATAACGGAGATTCTATCTGGGCATCCGGAACAGATAATAAAGGAAGCAGAGCAGAATTCCAGTCAGATGGAAACCTGGTTGTTTATGATTCTTACAATAAAGCAGTATGGAGCTCAAATACTTCCCGCAGAGGAGCGAACAAACTTTCTGTGCAAAATGACGGAAATTTAGTAGTCTATAGCGATTATACTCCATTGTGGAGTTCAGGAACTAATAGATAACAAACTATTTAGATAAAATAAAAGAGACTTCCACAAGGTAGTCTCTTTTTTATTGTAATGCTTATTTTAATCTTATAAGGATGTAAACATTTTCGTAATAAATACTGGCAGTGTCATTATCCGAGTATTTTTCCCGTGTAATTTCACTGAAAATAAGTTTGACATGATACTTTCCTAAATCGGATTCCATAGCAATTTCGGGAACTTTTACGTTTCCGGTTTTATTTTTATTTTCCTCAAATAACTTAATAATCTGTGGTCCGAAATCTAGTTCTTGCTGATAATTTAAACTGAGTTTTAATGAGGATTTTTCTGTCAGCTCATCTGTCAGCTCAAACTGGTCATTATTTAGTTTTTGTGGATCTCTGCTATACCGATGGAAAGAAATTAAATATTGATAATTTCCGATTTCAACTGCCTGCTCTTCACGAACAAGAACGAGTCTGTTCATCTCGTACGCTCTGTTTTTTACGGTGACATTCACGTCTGAAAAATTGTTCTGAATATCGTAACTGATACTATAAAATGTACCTTTTTCAATATTATCTGCTAATTCAGCCTGGTCTTTTTCGTTCAATAGAGCTGATAGGAATTCACTTTGTTTTCTTTCAGCTAGAAACTCAAATTTATCAGCAATTTCATTACGAACAGTATCCGTAACTTTTTTCTGAAAATTAATCTTGCCGGCACTCATTAGCTGATGCTGGTTTAAAATATTCATTAATTCTGTTTTCTGACTTCTCTTAGCTACACTAAATGCATTAAGGTAAGGGAAAATCAATGCAAAAGCACCAAATAAAAATAAGCTGACAGGGATGAACTTTATCGTAGCTTTTTTGTTGAAAATAAAATAGACAACAATGCTTAACAACCATAGAGCAATCAGGAGAACGAAATACCTTGGTTCTGTATAGCCATATTCTAAAATTCTGGTGAAAATAGCAGTGAAAAGCAGAATGATCAAAGGAACAATTGTATAATAGAATGCTTTTGAAAATATTCTAACCCATGATTTTGCGTTTTCTTCTTTCAGGGGATGAACCAGAAGTAGTGCAAGAATACCAACAATGCTATAGGCTAAAACAAGGTAAGAAACCCAGCCTCTGGGAAGCTGCCAGTTGATCAGTATTTTAACAGAATAGAAATAAAGAATCGTTACATAGATCAGGAGTAACGGAATTAAAATAAACTGAGTGAAAAACTTCAAAACAACAGGATAAGTGCCATCTTTTTCAAGGTTATTTAATCCTTTATCATTAAATAAAAGGAAAATAAAACTGCTTCCAAAAATAGCGAGAACAAAGAATGTATCTCTGTAAATTCTGTCATGGAAATTAAAGTCAAAAAGTTTATCAACCGCTAAGATGGCTAATTCCACACCACCCGTCAGAACTCCTGTAAATACGGCAGTGAGAAAGATATTGATAAAAAGGTTTTTGTTATACTGCCAGAATCTGAGCTCTCTGTCTTTCTCCAGAAACGGAACAAATGATACCAGTAAGTGGGAGAGAAGAGCTGTAACAGCAATGATATAAGCATAGACTTCTGTAAAACTGTTTTTTTTATCAGGCAGAATATAATAGAACCCTATAAGGAAAATTATACCGGATACATGTAGTAGTAATTCTTTCCCGATTCTCTGTGACAGCATTTTTAACGCAAACATCAGAGAAATTCCGAGACAGGAACAAATAGTGAACTTAATATAAGAAGTAATTTCATTACGCTCTGTTTCCACAATGAATATGGCACCTACAGAAGCTAATAAAGCCATTACCAAAATCATTGGATATCGGAAAATGACTTCATTGGCCCGGCTTAGAGTTTCCTGGAATTTTGTTTTCATGATTTGGTGTTTTTGGGGTTTAGATTAATCTTTTTTCTTTTTTTTCTTTTTGTCCTTGTCCTTCTCCTTGTCTTTCTCTTTTCCCTTGGTCTTCTTTTCTTTTTTCGGATTCAGGATTTCTTCAGCAACTTCGAACTTAGGCTCTTCAATTTTGGCCGGTTTTATTTCGATTTTAAGATCAAAATAGCCCTTCATGTCTTCCTGAGAAATTAATTTTTCACTTAATAAAAGCTCCAGAATTTCCTTTCCTGAATGATTAAAAAAATTATGCGAAAGCTCTTTTAACAGGAATTTTTTATACTCTTCTAAAGGAACAAGCACGCTGTATTTGAAGATTCTTCCTTCTTTTACAGTAGATAGATAGCCTTTTTCAACTAATATTTTCAAATAAGTGGAAACCGTATTCTGGTGTGGTTTCGGTTCCGGATGCTGCTCCATAACGTCCTTCAGATAGAAAGATTCCATTTTCCAAAACAGCTTCATAAAGTTTTCTTCTGCGGCAGTAAGATGATTTATTTTCATAGAGTATTCTAATGTTGAAATTGAATATTGCAATAAAGATAGATAAAAGATACCAGAAAAGCTATTCCAGCCCCCATAAATACTTCTTTTACGGTATGTCTTTTTAAAATAATACGGGTGATTCCGACCAAAATAGCAATTCCCAGCCATGCAAGACCCATTTTCCAGTCCAGTGAGAAAAAGAGTGCTGCAACAAATACATTGAATGCTGTATGCATCGAGCTTTTGATAAAAAGATTGCTGATCTGAAGAGCGAAAAGAAGCACCAGAATAAATAGCATGACAAGATCAATATATCCATTTCTGATATAATTAAAAAGAAGATAGGCGATTACACAGACTGCAATAAATATATATAAGGTTTTCCTTTGAACACGGTTGGAGACATCCATATTAGTATATCTTCCGGTCTTTACATTCCACACCAGCCATATCACCACCGGAATAATGATCATTAATAATACAGGAAGAAAATAAAGCATAGAATCTTTAAGGGACTATTCT
>CBFQYI010000160.1:0-9045 GCA_965720825.1 uncultured Chryseobacterium sp.
GTTGGTATAGTTTCAAATGGAGAAACTACATGCCGGATGTGGGAAGATTCTTTAATGTTGACCCACTTGCCGAAAAATTTCCTTATAATACACCTTATGCATTCCAAGAAAATAAATTAGGAATGGGACGAGAGTTTGAAGGGCTCGAATTAGTTCCTTTCGAATTTCTGATGATGTCTAATTCTGCAGTAAGACCAACTACTCCTATTGCGGAAACGATGATACGGGAAACCCAGATTGAAGGAATTACATTAACTGGGAGAGCGACCCCACCACCTCAAATGGGATTTTTAGAAAGAATTGGAAATGCTATCAGCAAAGGTTGGGATGCAATTACAGGAAGTAACAAAGCAGAACCTGCCCAAACTATGGATAAGGTTACGGAAAGCGTAAAACCTGAAAGTGTTGTCGAGCAAGTTAAACCTGAAAGTGCAATAGATCAAATATTAGAGGGAGCGCAAGCAGGAAGAGAAACTAAAGGGAAAACTAGCCAATATGAAAAAGAAGGTGGATTTCAGCAGACTGAAAAAGATTTTGAAAGCCTTAATCCTCAGAATGTAAAGGATATAAAAACAGATTATGGAACAGGAAGGACTGGAAAATTAGAAAATGGACAACAAGCAACCTCAAGACCTGGAAGCACAGATGGACGCCCGACATTAGAAATACGAAATCCTCAGAATAAGAAAGGTATAGAAATAAGATATAATGAGCCTAAAAACAATGCACAATAATATATTAGAAAGATGGAATCCTATTAATGATATTAATAAAATGTTACAAGTGGAAAGTTTTACAGATGATTACAATGGAATCTTTATAACACTTAAAGAATATAATGGAGATAGGATTTTGAGAATTAAATTTGAAGATGTTTTTGCTTATAGAAATATTAATGAAAGTTACCTTCTTAAAGAAAAATTATACAATATAGAAAAAGAAGATTTGAAATTGTCACTATTTACGGTGAAAAACTCTACTTTTTTAGATGAATTTCATGATAAATCTTTATCTATTTATAAGGAATGGGAAATTTTCCATTATTTATTAAGAACACCCGAAGATTATATTGATATATTATCTAGTGAAGAACCCTTTGTAGAATGGTTGAATTAACCTCGCTATCGCAACCCGATACGATTTATAGACCCTGATGGTAGGCATAATGAAGACATTATTAAAATCTTTAATAATGGTAAAATAGAACGAACGTAGATAATAATCGTTATGATACGATTACAAACGAAGATGGTTCTAAGTCTATCCAAATTGCACGGACGAATGTTACAAAAGATAATCCAACAGGGGATTCGCAGATTGGGGAAATGAAATCATTGCCTTTTGAATTGCCTGAAAGTGATGGATTGGAAGGAAGTGCAAGCTCAACATACAGCTATCTGCAAATATAGAATTATGATGCAGCAACTCAATTCTTTGAATTTGCAGCAGAAAATACAAAAGTAGAGTTTTCTCAAGATACATTCAATTTTAGCGATGGATATAGTACAGTATTATAAGTACCAATCATTCTGTTAATCAAAGTGTGAATGCAGGTGCTATGTTGGGAGCATATAGTTTTGGAGGACATACTATACAAGATGGAACCCATTTTGAAAATGTACACTCCCCCTCTCCCGCACGATTATATCGTGTGGCAGATAATAAAGAAGAGGCTGTCTCACTTTTGAGAAAGTCTCTTCTTATCTTCATCGTTTAAAGAACTTATATTGCATATACAATGGCATTCATTTAATGTTAATAAATAATTTTTTATTGTAAATGATGTAAAATAAGTAGGTTATATTTTATATCCGAAAAATCTGTATATTGGATCTACCAAATTAAAGCGTAATCCGAAAAGCATATAGAGTAGGAAAAAAATCAAAAAATGTTACTATGAAAAACTTAAGAAAACTTTCAAAAAGAGAATTGAAAACAGTTCAGGGAGGTATCCCAATGTGTATGCCAGGATATTTCTGGTGTTCATTTGTAAAAAAATGTATTCCTGTAGGAACATCATGCGGACTTATTGATTAATCTGATTCATGAAAATAAGGTAAAGAACAAGCTGTCTCAGAAATGGGATAGCCTATTTTATGTTTTCCCTACTAATCGACTTAGGAATCAGGAGCGTTAAGAAAATTTCAATGTAATCTGTTAAAAAATTTCCACTGTCTGAGCATGGGATGCATTTGGAACTGAAGCAGAACCGGATGATCCATACGAGTTTGGAAATTTTAGGAGCACATTCAAATTTTTAGCGGATGATTCCCGTCTTGAACTTTTGCATACTTTTGTTTCAAGACAAAAGTATAAGTATAAATTATGAATGAAAATCATCAAATCTGGATTTTCATCTCTCACTGAAAAACCGTATTTTTGTACATCTAAAAAGTAAAAGAACGAATGAATTCCTACAAAAATCCATTGGAAGAGCGCTACTCCAGTGAAGAAATGTTATTTAACTTCTCACACAATAACAAATTCCAGAATTGGAGAAAGCTTTGGATAGCTCTTGCTGAAATCGAAAAAGACCTTGGACTTGAAATTACAGACGAGCAGATCGCTGAGTTAAAAGCTAATGCTGAAAACATCGATTACGTAAAAGCTGCAGAGTACGAAAAAAAATTCCGTCATGATGTAATGGCTCACGTTCACGCCTATGGTGATGTGGCACCTTCAGCAAAAGGAATTATTCACCTGGGAGCTACTTCGGCTTTTGTAGGAGACAATACAGACTTAATTCAAATCCGTGACGGACTTTTAATCTTAAAGAAAAAGTTGGTGAACGTGATGAAAAATCTTTCGGATTTTGCAATTCAATATAAAGATCTTCCAACTTTAGGATTCACACACTTCCAGCCGGCTCAGTTGACAACAGTTGGGAAAAGAGCTACACTTTGGTTACAGAGTTTGGTTCTTGACATCGAAGAATTGGATTTCTTCCTTGAAACCCTACGTTTCAGAGGAGTAAAAGGAACTACAGGAACTGCTGCAAGTTTCCTTGAGCTTTTCAACGGTGATTATTCTAAAGTAAAACACTTAGATAAAGAACTTTCAAAAAGATTCGGTTTCGAAAAAGTTTTCGGAGTTTCCGGACAGACTTATGATCGAAAAATTGATGCTAAAGTTGTTGCTTTATTAGGAAATATTGCACAATCTGCACATAAATTCACAAACGATTTACGTTTACTTCAAAACCTTAAGGAGATTGAAGAACCATTCGAGAAAAACCAGATCGGTTCATCTGCAATGGCATACAAACGTAACCCGATGAGAAGTGAAAGAATCGGAGCATTGGCAAAATATGTAATGTCTCTGACAACAAGTTCTGCAATGGTAGCTTCTACACAATGGTTTGAAAGAACATTGGATGACTCTGCAAACAAGAGATTAACTATTCCTCAGGCATTTTTAGCGGTTGATGCTATTCTATTAATCTGGAATAACATCATGAACGGAATTGTAGTATATCCGAACAGAATCAACAAACATATTATGGAAGAACTTCCTTTCATGGCGACAGAATATATCATCATGGAAGAAGTAAAAGCAGGTGGTGACCGTCAGGAAATCCACGAGGTAATCAGAGTTCACTCTATGGAAGCTTCCAAGAAAGTGAAAGAAGAAGGAAAAGAAAACGACCTTATTGAAAGAATCTTAAACGATGATTCTTTAAAACTAGACAAATCAAAACTGAAAGAAGTTTTAGATCCTAAAAACTTTATTGGTTTCGCGCCTATTCAGACGGAGGAATTCATCAAAAATGAAGTGCAGCCGATTATAGACCAAAACAAAGACTTAATAGGATTGGAAGCTGATCTTAAAGTATAAAACAATATGCAGTCTTTTGGGCTGCATATTTTATTTCCCACTCCAATTAATATGAAAAAACTACTATTAGCCATTCTATTAACACCAATCATTTGTTTTTCTCAGAGTAAAGAGGGTTTACATTATTTTAAGTCCAAAGATTCTTTAGTTGGAGTAAAAGATAAAGCAGGAAAAATAATTATTCCTGCACAGTTCAAAATCTTTTCATTCTTAAAAGATGGAGATCCTGTAGAAGGAGAAACCATTCTTTTTGATGGCAGTAAAGAAGGCGAAAAATCAGAGAAAAATGCATGGGGATATGTGTACGACAGAAAAGGGAAATTTCTGTATCAGCCATTCCTTTATGACAACGGAGCAGATTATTTCTCTGAAGGACTGAGAAGATTGGTTAAAAATGGTAAAGTAGGATTTGCAGACCGAAACGGAAAGATAATTATTGAAGCTGAGCATGATTTTGCATCACCTTTTAATTACGGTTACGCAGCATTTTGTGATGGCTGTGACTGGGAAAAAACAAATGATGAGCACAGATCTATCGTAGGCGGAAAATGGGGTGTGATGAATGTCAAAGGACAAACTGTTCAGCCATTGGCAAAACCAACAGAGAAAGATGTTGAAATAGACGGAAAATATTATCCGAACCCTTTTCAATACAATGAAAAAGAAAAGAATATGCTTCAGTTCTTTGAAAAACAGAAGAAAAAGCTTTCAGACCTTTATTATGTAAATTTTTATGATAAACTGTCTGAAAAAGAAAAGAGCTTGTTTTTTGAAATTGTAGAAAAACCAAAAGAAAATTTTCCTTATTACCAGGTAAATACCTATAATCATAGGAAGAAGGATTTGGATATGCTTTATCGTTTCAAATTCATGGTTTCAGAAGATGGTAAAACATTTTATGCCATTGAGGATTTTAATGAAAAGATAATTCCTTTTGAAAACTGGCTGAAAGAAGAAATAAAAAATGCAGAAGACTTTCAGAAAGAACATAAGGACAATTCGAATAAATTTATAAACAAATAAAATAAATTTGGAAATTCCGCAGTTCAAATGTGAAGAAAATATAACTTATTCCTTTAAATTTGTACAGAGGAATGGTTGTAGGGGAAATATTTCCCAAAAAGTTTAAAAATAGGCGGATTTAAAGCGTAAAACTTTAAATTCAGAAAAGTAAAAAGAAAAATAAATCTAATATTAAAAATCTGACATCTAATTTTAATAATGTTACAGAATCAAAATCATCAACAATTAATGACCGATCTAAAGGAGTTGGTAGACAAGACGAAAAGTCAGGTTGCAGCTCAGGTAAACTCGGCAATGGTGGTTTTGTACTGGAAAATAGGAAAAAGAATAAATGAAGATGTTTTAGATAATAAAAGAGCAGAGTATGGCAAAGAAGTTATCGTACAGATCTCTCAACAACTTACCTTAGAATTTGGAAATTCATTTTCTGAGAAAAATATCCGAAAAATGATGCAGTTTGCGTCTGTTTTTGATGAATTTGAAATTGTCGCATCAGCGATGCGACAATTATCGTGGACTCACTTTCTGCTTCTTATTCCTATTTCTCAAGATACTAAAAGAAACTTTTATCTTGAAGTTTGTAAAATTGAAAATTGGAGTGTCAGAGTCTTGAGAGAAAAAATCAATTCTCTGCTTTTTGAACGAACAGCAATAAGCAAGAAGCCTGAGAAAATAATAGATAAAGAACTGAAAAACTGGTCTGAAAATAATATTTTAAACCCTGACTTAGTTTTTAAAGATCCATATTTTCTTGATTTTTTAGAATTGAAAGATACCTTTTCTGAAAAAGATTTAGAAGAAGCCATTATCGTGGAACTTCAAAAATTCATTTCTGAATTAGGAAGTGATTTTGCATTTCTTTCAAGACAAAAAAGAATCACAATAGATAATAGAGATTACTACCTGGATTTGCTTTTCTATCACAGGAAACTAAAATCTTTAGTCGTTATCGAGCTAAAACTAGGTGAATTTGAAGCCAGCCATAAAGGGCAGATGGAGCTTTATCTCTCATACCTTAATAAATATGAAAAAGTAGAAGGTGAAAACCCTCCCATTGGTTTAATCCTTTGTTCCGGGAAAAATTCCGAACATATAGAACTCATGAATCTGGAAGGAGATAATATAAAAGTAGCAGAATATTTACTTATCTTACCTTCAGAAAAAGTTTTGCTTGAAAAATTGCATCGTTCAATAGAGATAGCAAGAAATAAATTTGAAAATAAAAAATAAATCTAATATTAAAAATCTGACATCTAATGTCTAATAACAAAAGAATTTTCGTAGAAAAAAGAGGAATTTTCGATGTTGAAAGTCCAAAAATTTTTGATGAAGTAAAAGCGGTTGTTCCGGCAATTCAAAGTGTGAAAGTATACAATGTGTATGATATTTTCAATTTGAATGACGGAGAATTTGAAAAAGTGGTGAACAACACTTTCGTAGACCCTGTTACTGATATTTTACATACAGAAAACCCTGCAAAAGCTATTCATTTCGGAATGGAATTTTTGCCTGGTCAGTACGATCAGAGAGCAGATTCTGCACAGCAGTGTATCGCTTTGTTGACAGAAAATGAAAAATCAAAAGTAAGAAGTGGAAAATTAATCGAATTTGAAGGAGTTTCTGAAGCGGATTTGGTTAAAATCAAAGACCTTTTGATCAACAAAGTAGAATCTCAGGAAAAAGACTTATCAATTTTGGATATTCCTGCAGATGAGATCCCATCAAAAGTAATCATCCACGAAAACTTCATCAATTTCAATGATGCGGAACTGGAGAACTTCTATAACAACCACGGTTTTGCATTAGGATTAGACGACCTGAAATTCATTCAGGATTACTTCAAAACTGAAGAAAGAAATCCTACGGAAACAGAATTAAAAGTATTAGACACGTATTGGAGCGACCACTGCCGTCACACCACTTTCGAAACACAGTTGTCAGACATTCAGTTTGAAGGTCAGTTCAAACACACATTGGAAACTATTTTCAATGATTATATCGAAAAAAGAAAATTCTTAGGCCGTGAGCTAAAACCAATTTCCTTAATGGATCTTGCAACAGTATGCGGTAAATATTTCCATAAAACAGGCAACCTGGATAACCTTGTTATTTCTGACGAGATCAATGCATGTACGATCCAGATTGAAGCAGAATACGACGGTAAAAAAGAACCTTGGTATTTATTATTCAAAAACGAAACGCATAATCACCCAACAGAAATTGAACCTTTTGGAGGAGCTTCTACTTGCTTGGGAGGGGCTATCAGAGATCCATTATCCGGAAGATCTTTCGTTTTCCAGGCGATGAGATTAACGGGTGCAGCAGACGTTTTAGAATCTGTTGATAAAACATTACCAGGAAAATTACCTCAGAAAACCATTACAAAACAGGCTGCCAACGGATATTCGTCTTACGGTAACCAGATCGGTCTTGCAACGACAATGGTTTCTGAAATCTATGACGAAGGTTACAAAGCCAAGAGAATGGAAGTAGGTTTCGTTACCGGAGCTGTTCCTGTAGACTGGGTAAGACGTGAGAAGCCTGAAAATGGTGATTCAATCATTATTTTAGGAGGAGCAACAGGTCGTGACGGAGTAGGAGGAGCAAGCGGAAGTTCGAAAGAACAGGACGAGACTTCTATCCACACGATGAGTTCTGAAGTTCAGAAAGGAAATGCTGTAGAAGAACGTAAAATCCAGAGACTATTCAGAAATCTTGAAGTTACAAAGCTGATCAAAAAATCAAACGACTTTGGAGCAGGAGGTGTTTCTGTAGCGATTGGAGAAATTGCAGACTCTTTAGAAGTAAACCTTGACGTATTACCATTAAAATATGAAGGATTAAACGGAACGGAGCTGGCTATTTCTGAGTCTCAGGAAAGAATGGCTGTGGTAGTAGATCCTCAGGATAAAGAAAAATTCATCAAATTCTGTGAAGCTGAAAACATTGTTGCGGTAGAAGTAGCAAAAGTGACAGATTCAGGAAGAATGCAGATGTTCTGGAAAGGAGACAAAATTGTAGACCTTTCAAGAGCTTTCTTAGATACCAACGGATGTTCAAAATCTCAGGAAGTGAAAATCACTCACCTTGAAGAAGTAAAAGAAGAAACAAAAGCTTTCACCGCAGAAAACTTCCTGAACATCTTAAAAGATAAAAATGTAGCTTCCCAGAAAGGATTGCTTGAAATGTTCGATTCTTCAATCGGAGCGACTACAGTAGCAATGCCTTTAGGAGGAAAATACCAACAGACCCTGATGGAGGGAAGTGTGCAGACACTACCAATTTTAGGGGCAAAAGATATTAAAACCGTTTCTTTGGCAAGCTGGGGATTCGATGCTGAAATATCAAAACAAAACTCATTGCTAGGATCATCTTATGCTGTAGTAGAGAGTGTGGTGAAGATTGTAGCGATGGGAGGTGATTATAAAAACATCAGACTAAGCTTCCAGGAATACTTCGAAAAACTAGGACAAAATCCTGAAAAATGGGGTAAACCTTTAGCTTCACTTTTAGGAGCTTATGATGCACAGATCAATTTAGGCCTTGCAGCGATCGGAGGAAAAGATTCCATGAGTGGAACGTATCAGGATCTGAACGTTCCTCCAACCTTGATTTCTTTTGCATGTGCCAACGGAGATAAAGAAAATATCATCTCTCCGGAATTGAAAAATGCTGGAAACAAACTGTATTTCTTCAATCATATCGCTCAGGAAAGCGGACTTCCAAACTATAATACTTTAAGAGAAGTTTTTGAATTCATTTTTGAAAACGTCAAAGCAGGAAAAATTGTTTCTGTGAAAACAGTGAAAGAAGGAGGTCTTGCAGTAGCTTTAGCAAAAATGAGCTTCGGAAACAGATTAGGAGCTGAAATTACTGCTGATGAAAACGTTTTATTAGCTAAAAATATTGGTAGCTTGATCATTGAAGCAAAAGAAGAATTAAGCTCAGCTGCTCTTCAGCTTATCGGAGAAGTGAAAGATTCAGGTATTTTAAAGATTAACAATCTCGAAACCCGAATCACGAACCTCGAAGCTGTATATACCAATACTTTCGAGAACCTTTTCCCAACTGTAGAAAAAGAAAAAATAACGGTTGAAATTGATACAAAACACAACTCTATCAACCCAAGAAATATCATCATTAAAAAACACGGAATTGCACAGCCGAAAGTTTTTGCTCCGGTATTCC
>CBFQYI010000161.1:0-8975 GCA_965720825.1 uncultured Chryseobacterium sp.
CCTAAGGTAAGTTTCGTTTTAAGTTTCATTATTTTTATGATAAAATAATAATATCTATCTGTCTTTCATTCAGCCTGTTCATAAGGGTATAGATCCAGCTGTATCCCAGCATTCGCTGCCAGAAACTGGCATGAGGCTTTCCAATGCAGACTGTGGTGATATTATGGGCAATCACATATTCCAGAATTCCGTTATGAACACTGCTTTCTTTGATCCGGACTACTTTGGCACCTAATTCCTGTGCTAAATTAAAATTATTAATTAAATACCGCTGTTTATCCAGTGCAATTTTTTCAGGATTCTCCGAAGGTTTCTGAACGTACAAAACAGTCCATGGACTGTTATAGTAGCTGGCCAATCTTGCTGTTTTCCGGATAATTGTTTTAGCAATTTTTTCATTACTGCTGATACAGGCCAGGAATTTTATGGGTTTAAAATTTTCGGTTTTTATTTCAGTTTCTACCTTTCTTTCCACGTGGGTGGCCACTTCTTTTAAAGCCAGCTCACGAAGCTGCAGAATATGTCCGCTCTGAAAGAAATTACTGAGTGCCGTCTGAATTTTTTCCTTTTTATAGATTTTTCCTTCTTTTAAACGGGTCAGCAGTTCATCAGCAGTAAGGTCAATATTCACCACTTCATCCGCGAGTGCCAGTATTTTATCCGGAACCCTTTCTGCCACTTCTACTCCTGTGATTTTCTTGACTTCTTCATTCAGGCTTTCAATGTGCTGGATATTCATGGCACTGATAACATTAATGCCATTATCAAGGATTTCCAGGACATCCTGCCATCTTTTTTTATTTTTGGAACCTTCTACATTGGTATGAGCAAGCTCGTCAACCAAAACTACTTCAGGATGTTCATTGATAATGGCCTGAAGATCCATTTCCTCAAGATTTTTTCCTTTATAAAAGACAGATTTTCTTTCAATCTCAGGAAGTCCTTCTACCAACTCCACGGTTTCTTCCCGGCCATGAGTTTCAATATAGCCAATCTTTACATCAATGCCATTTCGCAAAAGAGAATGCGCTTCCTGAAGCATACGGAAGCTCTTTCCTACACCTGCACTCATCCCGATATAAATTTTGAATTTTCCTTTACGAGACTTTTGGATCAGTTCTAAAAAATCTTTTGCTGATGACATTGATTTTATTCTTTTTAATTTTACTTTAAACACGTTCAACTGTGGTTAAGCTGATTCTTAAAACCAGGCTGCAAGACTTGTTGTAATGAAAAAATTCCCTTTTCTGAATTCATCATTTTTAGCAAAAACGGCATCTTTGGCAGTAAAACCTCTTGCTTCTGTACGGAAAACCACATTTTTAAAGATAGTATAATCTACATTGAGAGAATATCCGAAGGTCTGAAATCCATTAGGAGTTCCTGTATTGATAATCACTCCGTTTTTATCATTGTAATATTCCAATCTCCCTGCCAATGCCCATTTGTTATCTAATTGATATTTCATTAATACATTTGGGCTGTACCAGATATTATACTGCTCGCTTCCTTTTGCCTTCTGCTCTGCGCCGATATCAAATCCCAATACCGCAGAAAACTGATCTGTCAATTGAAAGCTTCCATACAAATCATGGAAATAGCGCATTCTTTTGTCTTCTTTTGCTTTATCATTTCCTATGAATGAACTGCTGTTCAGGGTAATTTTATCATTCGGTTTATACGTCAACTGATGTCCGAAAGAAATACTCTGGTTTCCTTCCGGTTTGGCAATACGCTGCCAACCATTCAGTACCAGCCCGCTTAAAAACCATTTTCCGTTATCTGAGGTGTAAGAAATTTTGGCTCCGGTTTCAAAATACGGCGAATTTTCAGCGGCTAAACTTCTTGTCAGATTCACATTGTCTTTTCCTATAGCACTTTCCCAACCGATATGTGAAGGCATGATCCCTGCGTCAATCCAGAGGTTTTTATTTTTAGAAATTTTGATCCCGATATTGGCTTCATTGACATAACGCAGTGCATTTTGTTCAGCAGCCATATTATCCTGAGCATAAGTTCCTGCCATTAAAGCAACATTGGCACGGATATTTTCACTCTGATAATTGGCTTTAACCAATCCCAGATTAAGATTCATTTCATTATGTCTGTTATATGAGTAGAGAAAATTTTGACGCATATGATTTCCAGGTTCATTAAAATCGTAGGTGTAAAAGAGTTCTGCATAAGCGGAAAACGTAACTTTATTCCCTGTTTTCAATGAATCTGATGATTGTGCTTTGGCTAAAAACAGCCCTGATAGTGCACCTATAGCTAGATATTTTTTCACTTTAATTTTAAAGGTGTATTAATCATGTCAAGGTTTAAGACCTTGACATGATTATTGATTATTGATTATTAAATTTATTATTTTAATTGATCCAAAGCAATATTAAGCTTCAGGACATTTACTTTTGAGGGTCCGAAAAGTCCTAGTAACGGCTTCTCAGTTTGAGTATTAATTAAGTTTTTAATCTGCTCTTCTGAAAGGTTTCTCACTTTTGCAATTCTCTTTGCCTGGTATAAAGCACCTTCTTCAGAGATATCCGGGTCCAGACCGCTTCCACTTGCTGTAACAAGCTCTACAGGAACTTTCGCATTTCCCATTTCAGGATTTTTCATTTTTAAAGTATCAATTCTTTTCTGAACTGTTTCCAGATATTCTTCATTGCTGGGACCTTTGTTGCTCCCACCACTTCCTGCTGCATTATAATTAACAGAAGAAGGACGGCCGTGGAAGTATTTTTCGGATTTAAATTCCTGTCCAATATTGGCATACAACTTCTGTCCTTTATCATAGACAATTTCCCCGTTTCCTTTGTTAGGAAGTACTTTGGAACCTCCATATACAACACCCAGATAAATACCTGTAACCACCAGCATTACAAGAGTTAATCTGAATGCTGAAACAATATGATTTTTCATTTTTTTAATTTTAATAGAATAAACTGATTACCAGATCAATGATTTTGATTCCGATAAACGGAACTATTACCCCGCCCAGACCGTAGATCAAAAGGTTTCTTCTCAATAATGCGCTTGCACCAATGGGTTTATAAGCCACTCCTTTCAACGCCAGCGGAATCAGGAACGGAATGATCACTGCGTTGAAAATAACTGCTGATAATATGGCTGTTTCAGGACTGTGAAGGTTCATAATATTCAACTTCTGGAGAGAAGGAATAAAAGTGATAAAAAGTGCAGGAATAATGGCAAAATATTTCGCCACGTCATTTGCAATACTGAAAGTGGTCAATGTTCCTCTTGTCATCAGCAGCTGCTTCCCGATTTCTACAATTTCGATCAGCTTTGTCGGGTCGTTATCAAGATCTACCATATTCCCGGCTTCTTTTGCTGCTTGAGTTCCACTGTTCATTGCTACGCCTACATCTGCCTGAGCTAATGCCGGGGCATCATTGGTACCATCACCCATCATGGCGACCAGCTTACCTTCCTGCTGTTCCTTTTTGATATAATTCATCTTATCTTCAGGTTTAGCTTCTGCGATAAAATCATCTACTCCAGCTTTTTCTGCGATAAATTTGGCAGTTAGAGGATTATCTCCGGTTACCATTACCGTTTTCACTCCCATTTTTCTCAGTCTTTGAAAACGTTCCTGAATTCCGGTTTTGATGATATCCTGAAGCTCAATAACACCCCATACTTTTTCATTTACAGAAACTACCAGAGGAGTTCCTCCGTTTTCAGAAATTTTGGTTACCGCATCCTGGGTTTCCTGCGGGAAGATATTCCCGGCTTTTTCAGTCAGTTTTTTTATCGTATCATAAGCTCCTTTACGGATTCTTGTTTCGTCAAAATCGATCCCTGAAGTTCTTGTTTCTGCTGTAAAATCGATATAAACAGGATTCGCAACCAGCAAGTCTTCAGATTTCAAAGCACTCAGTTCAATGATTGATTTTCCTTCCGGTGTTTCGTCAGCCACAGAACTTAATGCAGAAGCTTTAATAAATTTGTCAAGTTCGATTCCGTTTGCAGGATGAAACTGAGTTGCCTTACGGTTTCCGATAGTGATTGTTCCGGTTTTATCAAGCAACAGAACATCAATATCACCCGCAGTTTCCACTGCTTTACCACTTTTTGTAATCACATTCGCTCTCAAAGCCCTATCCATCCCCGCAATTCCGATTGCAGAAAGCAGACCACCGATAGTTGTCGGAATAAGACAAACGAAAAGAGAAATAAATGCCGCTATGGTAATCGGAGCCTGCGCATAATCTGCAAATGGCTTTAAAGTGAGGGTAACAATGATAAATGTAAGGGTAAATCCTGCCAGAAGTATAGTTAATGCAATTTCGTTAGGTGTTTTCTGTCTTGAAGCCCCTTCTACGAGGGCAATCATTTTATCTAAGAAGGATTCTCCCGGTTTTGTGGTTACTTTCACTTTAATTCTGTCTGAAAGAACTTTTGTTCCTCCTGTTACAGAACTTTTATCTCCTCCGGATTCACGGATTACAGGTGCGCTCTCTCCGGTAATTGCTGATTCATCAATGGTTGCAAGACCTTCAATAATCTCACCATCCATAGGAATCTGATCTCCGGCTTCACAAAGGAAAATATCACCTAATGTCATTTCAGCAGACATCTTCAGTCTTGTTTCTACCTGAAATCCGGGTTTATTATCAACCACTAATTTGGCTGGAGTTTCTTCCCTTGTTTTTCTGAGCGTATCAGCCTGTGCTTTTCCTCTCGCCTCTGCAATAGCTTCTGCAAAATTGGCAAACAGAACGGTGAAAAATAAAATAATAAATACTAAAAAGTTATAGGAAAAGCTTCCCTGGGTTTTATCACCAGTAAGACTGAACATGCTTACAATAAACATGACAATGGTTCCGATTTCCACCAGAAACATTACTGGATTTTTAAACATAATTTTCGGATTCAGTTTCACGAAGGACTGTTTTATCGCTTCGTTGACCAAATCTCTCTGAAACAATGTTTGTGACTGATTTTTCATTTTTTTGAAAGAGTTTATATCATTGTAAATCAATAGTAACCATCAAGGTCTGCCAGATAATGAGGATAGATATGGATAATATTAAGTGAACGTTTCAGTAAGTGTCAGACTAGCTTCCTCCAACTTTTCGGCTTCCTTAATGGTTGAATATTGATTTTAATTTTTAATGTTCACATTTTTATTTTGAGAAATACTGAATCTGCTCTGCAATAGGGCCTAATGTCAATGCAGGGAAGAATGACAATGCTGCAATCAGTAAAATCACCGCCAGGGTCATAAAGCCGAAAGTAGCTGTATCTGTTTTCAGTGTTCCGGAACTTTCGGGGATATATTTTTTCTGTGCCAGTAATCCTGCAATAGCAACAGGGCCTATAATCGGGATGAATCTGGATAATAAAAGAACAATTCCCGTTGAGATATTCCACCATGGTGTATTGTCTCCCAGTCCTTCGAATCCGGATCCGTTATTGGCTGCAGAAGAAGTAAACTCATACAGCATTTCACTGAAACCATGGAAACCTGGATTATTCAATGTTTTTGCTCCAAATTCTGGTAGATAAGCCGTTAAAGCTGTTCCTGCAAGAATTAAAAAAGGATGGAATAAAGCCACAATCATAGCGATTTTCATCTCTTTGGCTTCAATCTTTTTCCCCATAAATTCAGGGGTTCGCCCTACCATCAGACCACTGATGAATACAGCCAGAATGATAAAGATGAAGTAGTTCAGAATTCCAACCCCGCAGCCTCCGTAGAAGCAGTTGATCATCATGGCAAGCAGCTCATTCATCCCCGAGAGAGGCATAGTACTGTCATGCATGGAATTCACAGATCCCGTAGAAATAACTGTAGTAGCGATACTCCAATAGCCGGATGAAGCACTTCCGAAACGGATTTCTTTACCTTCCATTGCTCCCAGACTGCTGTCTGTTCCCATTTGTGTAATCAGAGGATTTCCAGCCGTTTCATTCACAACATTCGGAATGGTAAGAGCAAGAAAACCGACTGTCATTACGGTAAAGATCACCCATGACAGTTTCCTTTTATTTAGATAAAAACCCAGTGCAAATACTAATGCAAACGGAATGATCATCTGAGTGACCATCTCTGTCATATTGGTGATATAATTAGGATTTTCAAGCGGATGTGCCGAGTTGGCTCCGAAAAATCCACCTCCATTAGTTCCTAAATGTTTAATTGCAACAAATGCAGATACAGGACCTCTGGAAACATCAGCCTTCTGTCCCTCCAATGTGATGATATGATCCTTCCCTTCAAAAGTCATAGGACTTCCGTTGATAGAAAGAATTAAAGCAACAATCACACTTATAGGAACTAAGATTCTGACCATTGATTTTGTGAAATAATCATAAAAGTTCCCTAATTCTGTACTTGTTTTTTCTTTAAAAGCTTTGAAAAGGACAGCCATTGCTGCCATACCTGTTGCTGCAGTTACAAACTGTAAAAACATCAGATAAAGCTGGCTCAAATAGCTTACCCCGGTTTCTCCCGAATAATGCTGTAAATTACAGTTAACCAAGAATGAAATGGTTGTATTAAAAGCCAGATCGGGAGACATATTCGGGTTTCCATCAGGATTTAAAGGCAGCCAGGCCTGATTCAGCAAAAGAAGAAAACCAATGATGAACCAGATCAGATTGATCGCCAGCATGGCATACATATTCTGTTTCCAGTTCATCTGGCGGCCAGGATTAATTCCCGAAATTTTATAAATTAACTTTTCAATGGGTTCAAAAACCGGATCAAGGAAAGTTTTTTTGTATCCATAAACATTAGCTATGTATTTACCTAAAAATATTCCGATAACTAACGTGACAGCAAACATTGCTATAATGCCTAAAATTTCTGTATTCATGACCAATTAAAATTTTTCAGGTTTAATTAAAACATAACAGATATACACAAAGGCAAGTATTGAGAGGAAAAATAAACTCCACATAATTTATATTCTATCAAAAAATTCAACTGATTTATATAAAAGCCAAAACAACACTGCGAAAAGCAGAATTAAACTTATAAGCATCATATCTTAATCATTAGGGTTAAAAGAGTCAACAATACATACGATACAATCAGCAAACTCAAAGTTGAATGCTCCCGTTTTTTAAACGTTTTTCTTGAAATTGTCATTTTTAAATATTTTATTCAGAGACTATATGCCAAAAGAAAGCCCATTTCGGGAATAACTTACGTAAAATAATGATTATCAATATATTAAACCAAAAATCAAAACTATATAAAAACAGAAAAGCCTATCAAAATGATAGGCTCTTTATTAAAATGATAAAAGATTTATTTCAATCCGTATTCTTCAAGCTTTCTGTACAGCGTGGCAATACCAATCTCCAGTAAACGGGCAGCTTCTGCTTTATTTCCTTTTGTGTACTGTAATACTTTCTGTATATGTATTTTTTCCAGCAACCGAATGCTCAATGAGTCACTTTCCGGAGCTGCTTTTTCAGAATAATGAGGAAGACTCTCAGCATCCAGGATATTATTATCCATTAAAATCAAACTACGTTCTACAGCATTTCTCAGCTCACGGATATTTCCTTTCCAGTCATTTATCTCCAGCGCTTTATAATAGTCCGGACTCACCTGAACAGAGGACAAGTGAAGTTTGTGAGAAAAAAGATCAATAAAGTTCTTTGCAAGTACTTTCAGGTCTTCTTTTCTATTACGCAGAGGCGGAAGACTGATTTCAAATACATTCAGCCTGAAATAGAGGTCTTCTCTGAAGTTACCCTGCTTGATTTCACCCTCCAGATCTCTGTTGGTTGCCGCGATTAATCTAAAATCAGATTTTGAAACTTTCGTCTCACCCATTTTGATAAATTCTCTGGTTTCTAAAACTCTGAGCAACTTAGCCTGAAGTTCTATCGGCATCTCACCAATTTCATCCAGAAATAATGTTCCTCCATTAGCTTCTTCAATCAATCCCTTCTTATCTTTTACAGCACCGGTAAAAGCACCTTGCTTATGACCAAAAAGCTCACTTTCCAGAATCTCTTTACTGAATGCCGAGCAGTTGATTGCCACAAAGCTGTTTTTCTTTCTGTCACTCCCTTCATGAATCGCACTGGCAAAGACTTCTTTACCCGTTCCTGTTTCTCCTGTAAGCAGCACAGCAGCATCCGTTAAAGCTACTCTTTCCGCCAACTTTTTAGCCTTTAAAATTAAAGGTGATTTACCTATAATCTGATCAAAACCTTTGGTAACAACCTGCTGGACGATTCTTGACTTGTTATCTTTCACCTTATCTAGAGCTTTATACACCAATGGGATAATTTTCTCATTATCGTCTCCTTTCACCAGATAATCATAAGCGCCATTCTTCATGGCTTGTACTGCATCCGTGATATTTCCAAATGCAGTCATTAAAATAATTTCCAACTGAGGATATTTAGTTTTAATAGACTTAACCAATTCTACTCCAAAAGCATCAGGAAGACGAACATCACTAAGAACAACATCAAAATCATATTGCTCCAGCATTATCATCGCTGAACGTGCTGTAGAAGCTTCTTTTACATTAAAATTTTCTTGGGAGAGAATCATTCCTAACAATTTAAGGAGTTTGATCTCATCATCGATGATCAGAATGTTTCCTGACATTATAATTATTTTTGGAAAACTGATACAAACTTATTGAATTTATTCGAGGAAAATAGGGATTATAGAGAATAGTTTTCTGAACGACTCTGAAATTTCAGGAGCATTTTCCCGCTATCCATTCATACTCCTCTCGCCAGGGCTCTTTCCCTGGCCATAGCCGAAGCATCCTAGACGTGCTGCGGGGTAACCATTCCTATCGAGGCTAGGGATGAGACAAATTATGAATTATAAGTTATGAATGATGAGTTGTGGGAGTTCTGATCAATTTTACATAGTAAGATCTAATATCCCAACTATGTCATTCCGTAGGAATCCAGCCGCATTAGACTTCTAAGGATTCAAAGGAATGTTACAGAGGTTTTCAAAACTT
>CBFQYI010000162.1:0-8974 GCA_965720825.1 uncultured Chryseobacterium sp.
CAGTTGGGGTGACGGAGGAGAACTTCACGACGTAATCAATATGTACAAAAAGTACGGTGCGGTTCCTCAGGATGTTTATACTGGGTTAAAATCCGGACAGACTACAAACAACTTCAAGGAAATGCAGGGGAAACTAAAGCCGGTTCTTGACAGGCTTGTTCAGGCTTCTTCGAAAGGAAAACTGACAGATAACTGGATGGATTCTGTAGATGCTATTCTTGATGAATATTTAGGAAAAGTACCTGCTAACTTTACGTATGAAGGAAAAAACTACACTCCTAAAACATTTGCTAAAGAAGTAGTAGGAATTAATCCTGAAGATTATGTAGAATTATCTTCTTATAAAGATTACGCTTATTATGAGAAATTTGTAGTTCCAATTCCTGATAACTGGAGCCATGATTCTGACTGGAATGTTCCGATGAAAGACCTTACTGCCATCATTGACAATGCTGTAACTAAAGGGTATTCTGTAGGTTGGGCAACTGATGTTTCTGAGCCTTATTTCTCTTACAAAAACGGGGTAGCTTACGTTCCGGACATGGATCTTGATCAAATTACTGCAGAAAACAAACAGACTTTGTTTACCGAGCCTAAAAAAGATAAAACTATCTCTGAAGACATGCGTCAGAAAGCACTTAACAATCTTTCTACAACGGATGACCACGGTATGCATATCGTAGGTTTGGCAAAAGATCAAACGGGTAAAGAATATTATATGGTGAAAAACTCATGGGGTGTAACCAATGATTTCGCCGGATATCTGTATGTAACAAGACCTTATGTAGAATACAAATCAACTGCAATTCTTGTTCACAAAAATGCAATTCCAAAAAACATCTTAAAACAATTGAAACCAACTAAGAATATTGGTTTATAAGATAAAGAAATCATTTCTACCGGTTTAAAGGGTAGTTTTAGATATTTAAATCTGTTAAAACCCGCTTCCGGAAATTCCGGAAGCGGGTTTGTTTTAGACTGTCTTTGAAAGAATATATTTCCCATCAGAGTGCAAAATGTTGTTTAGCTTTCAAAAAATATTATATTTGTATGAATCAACAAATTATTACCTATGAAAAATCTAAAGAAATTATTAAAATCAGATTTAAAGACCATTATCGGAGGAAATGCTCCCGAGTGTCCTGAAGGAAGTACAGCTTGCTATATTCCTGGCAGCAATGGAATTCCTCCCCGTTGGAGATGTGTGCCAGATTCAATAGGATGTCCGTAAACTAACAAAATCGGCTTTCAGGAAATCCTGAAAGCCGATTCTTTAATAAATAGGTGAAAATTAAATATAAAATAAAGTGAATTATGCTGATTTAATACCTGATTGAATCGTCAATTCCTCTTCGCAAGTGAATAAATTATGCTGTTAAAAAACCACCGCGAAACGAATTCACAATTCATTATTGATATTAAAATAAAACGCCCATACTTTCTGCGGAGAAGTCAAGAAGAGCTTCTGTATTGCCATCTTTGATCTTCTGTACCCATTGGTGGTCCTGCAAAATAGCTCTTCCTACAGCAACAAGATCAAATTCTTCATTGTCAAGTCTTCTGATCAATTCCGTAAGATCTCTTTTTTCTGTTCCCTGTCCTGCAAAAGCATTCAGGAAATCGCCATTCAAGCCTACAGAACCTACGGTAATGGTTGGCTGCCCGGTAATTTTCTTGGCCCATCCTGCAAAGTTTAAATCAGAACCTTCAAATTCCGGTTCCCAGAAACGACGTTGTGAACAATGAAAAATATCTACTCCAGCTTCTTTTAATGGTAATAACCATTCTTCCATTTCATTAGGAGTAAATGCCAGTCTGGTTTTATAGTCCTGCTGTTTCCACTGTGAAAGACGGATAATAATGGTAAAATCCTCTCCTACTGCTGCTCTGATCGCTTTTACTACTTCTACAGCAAATCTGCTTCTTTCTTTTAGTGTTTTACCTCCGTATTCGTCAGTTCTTGTATTGGTTACTTCCCAGAAAAACTGATCGATAAGATATCCGTGAGCGCCATGAATTTCAATACAGTCGAAACCAAGATCTTTTGCAGATTTTGCAGATGCCGCAAACTGAGCAATCGTATCCTGAATATCTTCAATCGTCATTGTTGAAGCCTTTTCCATTGGAACCAACGGATAGTCTTCAGACATTCTTGTATCTCCAACGTGCCAGATCTGAGGACCCATTTTACCTCCATTCTGATGTACAGTATCAATGACGTTTTTCCAGCCATTTAAAGCATCTGTACCATAGAAATCAGGAATATTCTGTAAGTTCTTTGATCCAGGTCTGTTGATCACAGTTCCTTCAGAAAGAATCAATCCTACTTCTGAAGCGGCTCTTCTTCCATAATAATCTGCGATGTTCTGTGTAGGAACTCCATTATCAGACTGTGCTCTGGTCATTGGAGCCATTACAATTCTATTTTTAAGCTGTAAATTCTTGTATTGAAACGGTTTAAATAATGATGATGTGCTCATATTTAAATTTATATTTTATAATTGTTACACAAAGTAACTAATAATAGTTCACTTTTGTATCCTTTATTAAAAAAATAGTGGTAACTTCGCAGTAACTTACATTAGTAACATCAAAGTAACGTATGAAATTTATGTTCCTTACGATTATTTAAAATAAATTTCGCCTTATGAAAAAGAATGAATTAATGCAATACAGCTGTCCTCTGGGCAAAGCAATGGCCGCTTTGGGAAGCAAATGGAAACCCATTATAGTTCTGGTTATCAAAGACAGGAAGTTACGTTTCGGGGAACTGGCAGTACGTATTAATGTCATTTCCAGAAAGGTATTGACCGATCAGCTAAGGGAGATGGAAACTGATGGATTGGTGATCCGTGAAGAATTTAAAGAACTCCCTCCAAGAGTAGAATATTCTCTTACAGAAAAAGGATTGGCTTTGTTGCCTATTCTCTATTTACTGGAGGAATGGGAAGCGAAATATCAGGTGAAAGGACAACATGAAGATAAAGATTGTGCTTTTCTGAATGAGGATGTAAAAAATAAAAAGGCTGTCAATGTTTGACGGCTTTTTTATTTTTTACCCTATAATTTATTAAGTTTTATTTGAACACTTTCATGATAACTACCATTGATATAATTTACAAATCCTTTCTCTATCACAGCTTTTGAGCCTGCTTTGGGAATTGAATCTCTGTATTTAAAATAAAGAGTATCATTCTTTAACTCATAACTTCCGCTATACACATTTTTATCCCGCACCATTCCCTGAGAAATAAATTCGAAACTGTTATCATCATACATTTTCAAATATATCCAGCCTAAAGGTGCTTCTCTGTCGGCAAGTAAAACTTCTTTCTTATCTTCTTTTTTACAATTGATAATTATTAATATTAAGATCAAATATAAGAGTCTAATTTTCATAGCTTATCATGGAATAATTTCAATTAAATATAAACAAAAAAACCGCCCCCAAAAGGAAGCGGTTTTAAAATTTATCTAAAATCCTGATTAGAATATCGCTGGATATTTCTGAGGATTTGTTTCATTAAACATTGCGTAGATTTTTTCTACCATATCGTCTGTAGACGGTTTGCTGAAATAATCACCATCACTTGCGTAAGCAGGTCTGTGATCATTTGCAGAGATCGTCAACGGATCTGAATCCAGATATCTGAATGCCTTCTGCTTTTCAAGGATCTGCTGTAAGATGAACCCTGTAGTTCCACCTTCCACATCTTCATCAATCACTACTAATCTGTTGGTTTTCTTAACGCTTTCAGCAATCTCGTGAGATAAATCGAAAGGAATCAAAGACTGAATATCAATTACTTCTGCAGAAATCCCTAGTTTTTCCAATTCGTTAGCTGCTTCCGTTACAATTCTCCATGTAGAACCGTACGTTACCAAAGTAACATCTTTTCCTTCTTTGGTTACTTCAATTTTTCCCACAGGAACAGTGAATTCTCCTAAGTTATCCGGTTGTTTTTCTTTTAATCTGTATCCGTTCAGACATTCTACGATAATCGCAGGTTCGTCAGCCTGAAGCATTGTATTATAGAATCCGGCTGCTTTAGTAAGGTTTCTAGGCACCAATACTAAAATACCTTTTGAAAGGTTCAGAATACCAGCCATTGGAGAACCTGAGTGCCAGATTCCTTCTAATCTGTGACCTCTTGTTCTGATGATCAACGGAGCTTTCTGACCTCCTTTGGTTCTGTAATGTACCGTTGCAAGGTCATCACTCATTCCCTGTAAACAATAAAGAACATAGTCTAAGTATTGGATTTCAGCGATTGGTCTCAAACCTCTCATCGCCATACCAATTCCCTGTCCAAGAATCGTTGCTTCACGAATTCCTGTATCAGCGATACGTAAAGCACCATATTTTTCCTGCATTCCTTCCAATCCCTGGTTGACGTCACCGATATTTCCGGTATCTTCTCCAAAGATTAAAGTTTCAGGGTATTTTTCAAAAATTTTGTCAAAATTGTTTCTGATCACTACTCTTCCGTCTACATCTTCAGAACTGTCAGAATATACAGGCTTGATTTCCTGAACATTTTCCGACTTCCATTCAGACTGAGAGTATAAGTGAGAAGAATAGTTGTCTTTCTCAACAGCAGATACTTCATTGTAGTTCTGCATCAATTGATTTCTTTCTGCAGAATTTGTTCCTCTTGTCGCCAGTAAAGTCTGTCTTACCAAATGGAAAATATCTTTCTTAGCTTTGGAAACCAATTTGTTGAAATGAGCAATATAATTTTCAACTTCAGTATTTTGTCCTTTAAGATTTTCTACTAAAGGTAAAATAGACTGAATAAGTTCAGAAATAGCTTTCTGATAGTTTTCCCAAGCTGTTTTCTGCCCTGCTTTTGCAATCTTTTTGGCTTCATCATCTATTGCTTCCAGCTCTTCAGCAGTAGCAATTACTTCTTCTTTTCCATCAATTTCGATAGAATAGTTCAGAATCCACTCTTTGAATTTTGCCAACCCATCATACTCAGCTTCCCAAGCCAGACGTTCTTCGTTTTTATATCTTTCGTGAGATCCGGATGTAGAGTGTCCCTGAGGCTGAGTAACGTCTACTACGTGCACTACCACTGGTACACTTTCTGTTCTTGCAAAATGTTCTGCCTTAGCATAGGCATCTAATAATGCTGGATAATCCCAGGCTCTTACCTGAATAATCTCACATCCCTGGTTTTCTCCTTCTTTTCTCTGGAAACCACTTAGCATTTCACTGATATCAGCTTTTGCTCTTTGATTTTTTGTAGGAACTGAAATTCCGTATCCGTCATCCCAGATTGAAACAATCATAGGAACCTGAAGAGCACATGCTGCATTCAAAGTTTCCCAGAAGTGTCCTTCTGCTGTAGAAGCATCCCCAATAGTTCCGAAAGCAATTTCGTTACCATCTCTTGAGAATTTTTCTGAACCGTCGAATTTTACACTTTTATAAATAGTAGAAGCCTGAGCTAATCCTAATAATCTTGGCATTTGTCCGGCTGTAGGAGAAATATCGGAAGAAATATTTTTCTGAGATGTCAAGTCTTTCCAGCTTCCGTCTTCATTTAAACTTCTTGTTGCGAAATGCCCGTTCATCTGTCTTCCCGCTGAAGCAGGCTCTCTTTCCACACTGGTATCTGCATACATTTGTGCAAAGAAACTTTCTACTGTTAAGGCATCTATTGCCAATGCAAAAGTCTGATCCCTGTAATATCCTGAACGGAAGTCTCCATTTCTGAAAACTTTCGCCATTGCAAGCTGAGGAAGTTCTTTTCCATCCCCGAAAATTCCAAATTTAGCTTTTCCAGTGAGTACTTCTCTCCTTCCGAGATAAGACATTTCACGAGAGATCCTTCCTAACCTGTAGTCTCCAAGTATCTGATTTTTAAAATCTTGAAAGGATATTTGCTGTGTTTCAATATAGGTTGTTTGCATAGCTAAGTAAAAAAGTTTTTTAATCTTCAAGTATTTTGCTAATATACACTTTTTAAATTAATTTTAATTTTTAATAATCTTTTTTAAAAATTTGATAATAAAAAAAATTGTGCTTTATTTTGAAAAAAATTGTAAATGATGGAAAAAAAGTCACCCCACATTTTGAATGCTTCCAGCAATCTTTTAGGATTTTCCCTAATCATTATCACCTCATTGAAAATCTCTAAGATCAGTCAGAATACGTATTTGGACGAATTTGCAGGATTTGCCTGTATTCTTTTTGCCTGCAGCTGTTTCTTTTCATTTCTGGCGATCAGAACAAGGAATAGTAAGCGGGAATACACGTTTGAGAACATTGCGGATTATTTATTTTTAATCGCTTTATTTTGTATAGTTCTAGCTGTTATCATTGTAACTCTGAAAATTATTTAATTTAAAATTTTCACATAATTACATAATTTAAGGTAATATATAAGGATAATCGTATAAAAATCCAAGAATTCATTAAGAAGCTCTTTTCTATTTTTTAGTCTGAATCATTATCAGATTCTGAATATAAAAAAAAGAAAGTGTTCTGTATACACTTCCAGTTTCCCGAAACATATACAAAACACTTTAGTTTTAATTATAATAAAAGATAGAATTATATCTTCTGAACGGTTACATTGGTAACATTTCCGCTTCCCGTAGATCCTGTTTCTGTTGCAATAATCGTAGCATTTTGATTGGGAGCTGCAGTAAAACGGATCTGATATCCTGCTGTGGGAGCTACCACTACAGTTGTATAGTTCATCAGTTCACCTACCGTTCCTGAAGCAGCAACTGCGTTATAATGGCTTCCTCTTCCCAGATAATTAGCGTCTGGCACAGGTCTGATACCGATGAGTAGCTGGGTATCGGCGGGCATATTGGTAAAACTTGCCTGTAACGTTACCAGATAATTCCCGGGTTGACTAAAAGTCATTACTCCAGTTCCGGTATTATAAGAATAGAAAGGAGAAGTTGCTATTGGTGTAGCAAATAATAAAGTAGTAATTGTAGAAGAACTGATGTTCTGGTTAGCTGCTAAACGTGCATGAAACAGTGAATAAGCTGTAAAATCTATAGTCTTTAGCACTCCGGTAGCATCAGCTACAACAACCCTGTCAGTTCCTCCGACCCCTATATTCGAATTAATATTACGGATACGGGCATTTCCGGATGCCACATCTAGCTTTTCACTTGGAGAATTTGTACCAATCCCTACTTTAGCAGTAGAAGTTACACTAAAATCATTATCCTGTTGAGCTGCGGAAGGAATTCCGGTAGCAGGATTATCTTTGGAGCCGTCAATATGAAAAGTTGTTTGGGGATTTTGAGTACCTATTCCCACTTGTGCATACGTGATAAAACTTGAACTGATAGCACACGCTATCATCATTGTCTGAATTTTTTTCATTATTTGTTGTTTTTTCTTACGACAAATAAACAAAAATTCTACGAAACACCAATGAATTGTTAACAAGCACTTTATTTGAATATTGCAAATTATTAGTTTACAGTAATTTACTAACATAAAAAATCAAAACTACTCACAACTACTTGAATTATTGAAAGATAGCTCTATTTTTTATCCAAAATTGAATAATTTACACACCATACGGAAACAAAGGAAAATAAGTGAATAAAAAAAATCAAAACTGCTGAAAAATATTAACATCAGAATTTTCGCTCAATGACATAATCAAGCATACTATGTAAAGATTTTCTTGCTTCAGAATCCGGAAACTCATTCAGGATATCTTTCGCTTTTTGCTGGAAATTCTTCATGATGGTAATTGCATATTCTAATCCACCGGAACTTTTAACAAATTCTATAAGCTCTTTTACACGCTTAGGATTGTTATTGTAACGTTTTATGGTATCAAAATAGTACTTTCTGTCTTTTTCACTGGCGATCTTTAAGGTATGAATCAAAGGCAGCGTCATTTTCTGTTCTTTAATATCAATCCCTACCGGTTTACCAATCACGTTTGAACTTAAATAGTCGAAAAGGTCGTCCTTAATCTGGAATGCCATTCCGGTAAAAGTACCGAAATCCATCATCTTCTTGGCAAGAGCTTCGTCTGCATTATTGGAAAGAACACCTATTTCGCAACATGCAGCAATCAAAGTAGCTGTCTTCTGGCGGATAATTTCATAATACACCTCTTCAGTGATATCCAGTTTTCTGGCTTTTTCCAGCTGAAGAAGTTCTCCTTCAGACATTTCACGAATCGTTCTGGAAATTACCCCAAGCAGGTCATAATCTTTGTGGTCTGTAGAGAGTAAAACTGATTTTGACAAAAGATAGTCGCCCACCAAAACCGCAATCTTATTTTTCCACAGCGCATTGATTGAAAAGAAATTACGGCGTTTAAAACTTTCATCTACTACATCATCATGTACCAGAGTAGCCGTGTGAATCAGCTCGATCATAGAAGCACCACGGTACGTTTTTTCCGTCACTTCACCCACCAGTTTGGCACAAAGAAACACAAACATAGGACGCATCTGCTTTCCTTTGGTGGTAACAATAAAACGGGTTACTTTATCTAATAAAGCTACTTTACTCTGCATTGACTCATAAAACTTCTGTTCAAAAAGTTTCATTTCATCATTGATCGGTCGTTTAATCTCTTCTACAATGTTTGCCACAATCTGCGATGCTGGGTGAATAATTATTAATTCTCACAAAGATAATTTTTTTCGCTCAATTTTAAGGCAAATTAATCTTTGAGTTGATCTTTCGGGATAAAATAAAATGAAGGTTTTGTAGTTCCCAATGGAGACCTGAACTTTTCTCCTGAAATATAAATTCCCGTCTCATCTACACTTATCCCTTCAATCTGTGCTAATGACAGTGCAGTCCCTAGGTAATAATGCTTAGGTTTTTCTTTAAAAAATATTCCCTCCTACCGCAAACAAACTTTTTTTACTTTTTTTTTTCAAAATGAATTATTTAAAAGCCTGATGATATTGCTGCAAAGTATCTCTTAAATATTCCCTGTCGAGATGTGTATAAATTTCAGTGGTG
>CBFQYI010000163.1:0-8940 GCA_965720825.1 uncultured Chryseobacterium sp.
TCTCAGAAAAACAGGATTACTCTAATCAAATATTTATTAGGTTCCAGAGTCCGGGAATAAAAGATTTTTTATTGGAGTATCTTAGAACGGATGGTAAATTATGGATAGAGCCATTAATAAAAAATGCATTATTTTTTAATCAATTAAATTTTATTTTTGAAATACAAGATGAAATTAATAATTCTTTAGTAAATGAACCTACACCCACACTTGGGAAAAAAATTATTCTTTCTAATGAGCTAAAAAAAATATTAAAAAATAAATTGCTCACAGAGTTTGATATATTGAATTTCTGTTTTCAAGAAGACAACCTCTATGAACACAAATTTTCTTCAAAATATACCTCTGCAGAAACGAAATACCGAAAATTATTTTGGCTTACTATTCTTTTTGATATTTCAAAAGATGAAAATTTAGATGTAAGAGACTTTATTTTTGAAGAAGTCAAAAAAGATATTGATACTTATACATCTGATAAAGATAAAATAGTAAATAAATATTCAATCAGTGATTTTCCAGAAATAATAAAACGATTAAGTCCTTATGTAAATTTTGATGCAAAATATTTAATTAATTGCTACTGGGAAAGTTGCTCATCAACAAGCGAATACACTTACTTATTTAGTTTTAAAGAAATTTTTCCAGAAGAATTTAATACTTTTTTAAAAAATAATATTACTGCTATTAAAAAAGCTATAAAATATCATATAATAGATGATATTGATTATTATAGATGGTATGATATGGAAGATGAGTTTGATTCTCATCTTAATTATTATATAGAAGAAGTTTGTATAAATTATAAGATTAGGCTTACATCTAAATTTATTGAAGAAATAGAAAGCATAGCTGAACGTGAAGTAATTATACATTCTAAGGTTACTAAAAAGAAAAATAAACCAATTAAAAAAATCAAATTTAATCCGAAATATAATTTTAAGCCTGAAAAATTTGAAGCTATTGTTAATGAATATGTACCAGATAATTCAGATGAAAATTTTAATCCTATTCAATATCTAAAAAAGATCAATAGCGATAAAAAAATAATTAATGAAATCAATAAACTATTACATTTAAATAAATCTATTTTAGATCCATTTAAATATAATAAAGATATATTTTCATTTTTTATTCATTGGGTAGCGCAAGAGTCTATTGCTTTATTATCTTATAATGAATTTACAATCGTCGATTCCTTTTTTACTTATTATTCCAAAATTAAGGAGCTTGATATTATTATTTTAAAAAATATATTCTTTGAATTAGCTGAAAATAGTTTTGATAATGATTTCTCAATTACAAAAACTCAACTAAATAAGCTATTTATTAAATATAAAATTTCCCATTATGATATAGATGTATTATACCCAATCATTATAACTGATAACAAATGGTATAAATTCTCAAGTTATGATTTTCAAGTTTATTTTATTGCTGAGCACTTCGGCAATTTAAAGTCTAACAAAGAATTTAAAGAAAAAGTAATCGACTACACATTTGAAATGTTCGATTTACAACTATTAAATCATCTAAGCTATAAATATAAAAATCGTTTAAATGAAGCTTTAATTGTTCCTGAGCTTCAAAGACTTTTATCTAATATTGATTCAAAATCTCCAAAAACAATAGTTTCATCATTACTTGATTTTTTCAAAATTGATTATGAAATGGAATGGATAAAAAAAGAAAAAAGACTTGAAGAAATGGGACTTAGAGATGCTGAATTCTTTATCGAACTATTAATACAACATATTGGAATCGACTTTTCAACATTTAATTTTGATGCATATTTCTTAAATTATCGTTATGAGATAGAACAAAATGTTCAAAAATACTTTATGAATAAAAAAGCCTACAATAAACTTTACAAATATATTATCAATAAAACTCCTAAAAGAAATGGCTTTACACGACTGACCAAAGAAAGTACTATTTATTTTGATATTAAACTATATGAGCTTGTTAAGGATGACGAATTCTATTTAATTCTTCAGGAAGTAGGAATGGAAAATTATGTTTTACACCTTTATGAAGATATCAAGCAATCTCTCAATAACATTATTAGTGACTGATTCTTTATTTTTCTCTCAAATTAAAAAATTTACACAGCTAACAATTAAACAATAAATTTAATAAAACCCACCCTTCAAACCTTAAACTTATCTTAAAATCCCACTCCACAATTACTTATTATCAATATTTTTCATACATTCACATGATTTTATAAAAGCACATTGAAAACTCTTGTTTACTGCTATTTTCAATCATTAAATTGAAAAATAGATCAATTAATAGCAATAAAACAAGCATAGTTTTCAATTAAAAGCACAATCAGAGATATGTTGAAAAATTTTAGAACCGTTCGTTTATTACTACTTCTTCCGCTTACATTTTTCGTGTTCGGTTTCCGCCCTCCTCTCAATGAAGAAGAAAAGATGCAGATCATTATGGTCAATACAAAGAATATTTTGTCTTATCTGCATTACAGCCCCAAACCTATTAATGATGCGTATTCAAAAGAAGTGTATAAACAGTATTTTGAATCAATAGATCCTACAAAAACCTATTTCCTACAGTCGGATATGGATGAGTTTCGTAAATATGAAACCAAACTGGACGATTATCTGGGCACCGGAGATTTGACTTTTTATAAACTGACAGTCGATAAATTGTATCAAAGGATTGATGAAATTGATAAAATGACCAAAGACATTTTCAGTAAACCCATTAATCTGGAAGAAGATGAAATACTGACTTTGGAGCCTAAACTGAAAAATGCACCTGCCAATAAGCAGCAGCAGTATAATGAATGGAGGAAATATGTGAAATACAATATTCTGCAGGAGATAGAATCCATGAACAGGAAAAACGAAGAAAAGAAGAAGGAAGATTCTAACAATAAAGGAAACAACAGTAAGCCCGAAGTACTAAGCCAGGATGAAAAGATAAAAAAAGCGACAGAAAATGTTAAAGATCTTCTGGAAGAGAAATTTATGAGATTCAGGAAAAGGCAAAAAATGGATTGGTTTACCTTATACATCAATGCGTATACCCATATTTTTGATCCGCATACCAATTATTATTCGCCGCAGGGAAAGAAAGATTTTGATATGGACTTCAAAGGAAAGATTGTCGGGATAGGTGCCGGGATTCAGGAGAAGAAAGGAAATCTCTATATTGGCACATTATCCATTGGAGCTCCGGCATGGAAGACCAAGCAACTGACTGAAGGTGATAAGATCTTAAAAATAAAATCTACTCCCGATACTGATCCTGTAAACGTTGTGGATATGCTTTCCAGCGAAGCCATCAAATTAATCAGAGGTGAAAAAGGAACGCCAATCACTTTAACCGTCCAGAAAAAAGACGGAACGATTCAGGATGTGACCATTATCCGTGAAGAAATATCGATTGAAGATACTTTTGCTAAAAGTATTATCATCAATGCATCCGATAAAAAATACGGACTTATTAATTTACCTAAGTTCAATGCTGATTTTGAAGATAAGGACGGCAGAAATGCATCTGATGACATTAAAAAAGAAATCATCAAGCTTAAAGAACAAAATATCCAGGGAATTGTTTTGGATCTTAGAGGGAACTCTGGCGGTTCTTTAACGGAAGTTGGTGATATTATGGGGCTTTTCATGGATGCAGGTCCTTATGTGCAGGTGAAGGACGGAAACGGAAAGATTACCACTTTAAAAAATAAAAATGAAGCTCCCATCTGGAACGGTCCACTGGTGATTCTGCAGAATGAATTGTCTGCTTCTGCAGCAGAAATTTTAGCCGGTGTGATGCAGGATTACGGAAGAGCAGTTATCATGGGTTCTCCTGTTTCGTATGGAAAAGGAACGGTGCAGGTATTTGTAGATTTGAACAGGTTTTTAAATACGGAGGAAGATTTTGGTTCCATAAAACTAACCATTCAGAAATATTACAGAATCACCGGAGAGTCTACCCAGAGAAAAGGAGTAAGCTCAGATATTCAGATGAAAGATATCTTTTCTTATGCAGACATCGGTGAAAAATATGATGACTATGCATTAGCCTGGGATAAAATACAAGGAACAAACTTCAACAAACAAAACTTTCTCAATATTCAGGCTTTGCAGAAAGTAAGTGCGGAGAGAATTGCTAAAAACGATAATTATAAGCTGTTACTTGAATACGCTCAATGGAAAGAAAATCTGGGTAAAGAAAAAACAGTTCCTTTGAGCATTCAGAAATACAGCGACCTGATGAAGCAGAGAAAAAGTCAGGATGATAAATTCAAAGTATTAAAAACATTAGAAAGCGGTCTTACATTTACCATGTATCCAAAAGATATTGAAAGAGAGAAAAATGATGCAGCATTCAAAAACAAATCGGAGGTATGGATTAAAAATCTGCAAAAAGACCTTTATCTGCAGGAAGCCATAAATATCGTTGAAGATCTGGAAGTAAGATCTTAAGCATACTTCCCTATTTTAATTTAAAAATTCAAAGCTCAGCAATGTATTCCCTTATATTGTTGAGCTTTTTTCATTATAATCAAAAATTTATTACAAAATATTTGCGTAGCTAAATAACTACACATATATTTGTAGTCAAATAACTACACGATGAATTTAAGAAGAGATGTATTTCAGGCGATAGCAGATCCTACAAGACGATCTATATTGATATTGGTAGCGACACAGTCGATGACAGCGGGAGCCATTGCCTCCAATTTTGATACGGCAAGACCTACCGTTTCAAAGCATCTCCAGATCCTCACAGAATGTGAACTGCTAAGATCTGAACAAAACGGCAGAGAAATTATCTATCACCTAAATCCCTATAAAATGAAAGAAATAGCCGATTTTATAGAACCTTTCCGCAACATGTGGGATGAGAAATTCAACAAGCTGGAAAGTGTGATGAAAGCGTATCAGAATAGAGAAGCATGATGCGAGGTGCGAGATACGTGTTTCGGGGTATTGGGGTTTCGCAGTGCAGGTTCCGAAGTAGACTGGATAAATGAATTGCAATTTAAAATACCTCGAACCTCGTAAACACAAAAACCCGAATCTCAAATCCCGAACCCTCAAACTCTCCTACTCTAACACAAAACAACCCGGATCTCGCATCCCGAAACTCAAAACCAAAACTCAAAATATGGAACTTAAAACAAAAATCCAGGCAGAAGACGGAAAACAGGAAATCTTCATCATCAGAGAATTTGATCTTCCTGTAGAACTTCTTTTCAAAGCGTATACAGAAGCTGAATTGTTCGAACAATGGATGGGAACAAAAGTAACCCAATTTGAAAATAAGCAACATGGAAGTTACCGCTTCGAAACGTCAAATCCTCAGGGCGATGTGGTTTTCAGTGCCAATGGAACTATCCATGATATTGTTCAGAATGAGAAAATTATAAGAACTTTCCAGATGGAAAACACTCCTTTTCCAGCTCAGATCGAGTTTTTAGAATTTGAAAAGTTAACGGACACCACCAGCAAAATCACGATCCAAACCATTTATAAATCTGTAGACTTCAGAGACCAGCACCTGAAAATGCCTTTTGCACAGGGTATTAATATGGCGCATAATCGTTTGCAGGAATTGTTAGGTGGTGAGAGAAAGAGATAATAGACGAAGAGATGAGAGACAATACGAGGTACGAGATACGGGGTGCGAGGTTTATACATTACCTTGAATAATCCAAATCACAAACACCAATAACCAGAATTTCGCATCCCAAAACCCAAAACCCTCTCACTCTAATACTCTCAAACCCTCTAACCTAAACACTCCGCATCTCGAATCCCGAAACCCAAAACTCTCCCACTCTAATACTCTCAAACCCTCAAACATACAACACATGAATCCAAAAGTTAATTTTTTCTTCGAAAATGCCGGACAATGGCAGGAAGAATTTGAAAAATTAAGAGCTATTGCCCTTAGTACTGAGCTTGTAGAAGATTTAAAATGGGGCTGCCCATGCTATACCTATGAAGGGAAAAATATTTTCCTGATCCACGGTTTTAAAGAATATTGTGCGCTTCTCTTTTTTAAAGGAGCTTTGATGAAAGATCCTGACAATATCCTTATTCAGCAATCTAAAAATGTACAGGCTGCAAGACAGATTCGTTTTACTGAGGTAGCGCAAATCAATGATTTGGAGGAAGTTATTCGCTCTTATATGTTTCAAGCCGTTGAAATTGAAGAATCAGGCGCTAAAGTGGAAATGAAGAAAACAAAAGAGTTTGAAATGGCTGAAGAGTTTCAAGAGAAGCTGGACCAAAATCCTGCATTACATGAAGCTTTTAAAGCATTAACTCCCGGAAGGCAAAGAGCCTATCTACTCCACTTTTCCTCTGCAAAACAGTCCAAAACCCGTGAGGCCCGCATTGAAAAATGCATTCCACAAATCATGGACGGAATAGGATTAAACGACTAACTATAAAAAACAGATCATGAACACACCACAACCATCACAAAAAAGAACAAAAATCATCTATTGGATATTCACCCTTTGGATGGCTCTGGGAATGGTTTCAACGGCCATTGTCCAGCTGATGAAAAACAAAGATGAACTGGCCAATTTCACTAATCTCGGCTACCCTTCTTATCTGATGACCATCATTGGAGTATGGAAAATCCTGGGCGTTATTGCTATTTTAATTCCTAAACGTCTGCTTTTAAAAGAATGGGCTTATGCAGGATTTTTCTTTGTCATGTCAGGCGCTCTAATTTCCCATCTTATCGTTGGTGATACAGCCGGCAGAACTTTTCCTGCCCTATTATTATTGGTACTGGTTCTCATTTCCTGGTACTTCAGACCTGCAGAAAGAAAAATTACCCTTAATAATTTTGGTGATTAACAGTCAGAAATTTTATAGCAGATAAAATCTTTGCGCCTTAAGAGAATTAACGCTAATAAAGTTTTTGCGTCCCTTTGCGATTTCCAACACCACCAATCAACATATCCACATCACAAAATAAAATTTGACATGAAAAAGAAACTCACTCAGGAACAAATCAACGAGCTTTTGAAAACACTAAAAGCCCGTTTTGAAAAAAATATGAACCGTCATAAAGATCTGAAATGGGAAAAAATCCAGCAAAAACTAGAAGCTAACCCTGAAAAAATCCGGTCTTTATACGAAATGGAAATCACAGTAGGCGAACCCGACGTGGTAGCTTATAATAAAAAAACGGATGAATATTCCTTTGTAGACTGTTCTCCTGAAAGTCCAAAACGCCGAAGCTTATGCTATGATTATCCTGCCTGGGATGCCAGAAAGGCCAACAAACCGGAAAGTAATGTCATTGATACGGCTTCTGAAATGGGCATTGAACTTTTGACAGAGAAAGAATACCGTCATCTTCAGGAATTGGGGGAATTTGACCAAAAGACTTCAAGCTGGATCAAAACACCACCGCAGATCCGTGAACTTGGAGGCGCTGTTTTCTGTGACAGACGATACAATACTGTATTTACTTATCACAATGGGGCAGATTCTTATTATGCGGCAAGAGGCTTCAGAGGAGTATTAAAAGTATAAAGGAGAATTATTAACTGGGATCTCTCAACCAGGGAGATTCCACACTCCAGAAAATAATGTTAACGCCAAGATAGTTTTCAGCATATTCTGTAAATTCTTCTTTGGTAAAAGGTTTCTTCGTTTTCGGGTTTTTATACGTCAGTGTCGGCTCCTGAACGGCCATGGCAACCAGAGAAATTTTTCCTTTGTATTGATTAAAAAAAGGATAAGAATTTTTCATTTGTGCTTTTTTATCCGGAACAATATCAGGTCCACCCAATCCGATATTATTTTGGTAAGCAAAATCAAACAGTCTGGACATATATTGGTGATCATTTTCCCATTCACACGGAAAGAAATTGACATATTGCAATACATCAGACTGGCGGAAAGCAGTTCTTGCAAATTTTAAATTTTCCAATTCGGCCTGAAAATAACGGTCACAGCTAAAGCCTGTTTTGTCTTTTTTCATATCAATATCTATCGCTGTTTCCGGAAGATTAATCCCTTGAATCTTTCCGTCAAATTTCTTTGCCAGCTCTCCTATCAGTTTCTGAAATCTCATTCGGACCGCTGGATTCCATTGCTGGGTAGCCCAACCGTTTCCAACAGGTTTATTTTCTCCCGGATTATCATACTGAGGAACCAATCCTCCTGTATATTCTTTATCTTTCAACACATACTCAGGAATATATTTTGCCTGTGGTTCAAAAAATCTGTCCTGAAGCTGGATAAATAGTTTTTTGTTGAGACTCGTGAGGTAATTCAGATCTTTCTCAATAACAGAAAAATCATATACATCTTTTGATATTTCCAAAGCCTTCCAGTTATAGACAATCTGTACTCCGCCAATATCTTTGCGGGTAATCATCTTTTCAATCCCATGCAGATCTCCCGAGGAAGTATAAATATAATTCTGGGGGGCCTGTCCCGGCACAAAATATAAACCTAAAATAAATAATCCTAAGCTCAGCACCTTAGCAATCTTTTTCATTAAAATCAATTTTAAAAAGTAAATCATTTTCCGTGCCTAAAAACATCAGACATTTTTAAGAGCATTAAAATAGTATTTCATTATGGACAATATTTTTAAACATTGTTGTCCAATTAGATTAAAGTATAATTAACAGATCGCTCCTCTGAAGCTTTATTATTACGGAGACTTCATTTTTCTATTAACAGTAGATCCCGATGAGATCAAATTCAGCTCCAATAGGAGCTAGCTGTTAATAGGATGTATTTGTTTTAAAATTATAGCTCCAGAGGAGCGACCTGTTAATTCATGCCGTAAGTATTGGTAATTTCAATATATTTTTTTAATTAATATTTTTCCTTAAAATCCATTTTATGAAATATTAATTTTCACCAAAAAATCATTATCTCTTCATATCCTATTTTTAATATACAAATACTATTATTATTTTAGCAG
>CBFQYI010000164.1:0-8933 GCA_965720825.1 uncultured Chryseobacterium sp.
GGATATCGAAAGCATCATCCAGCATGATTCCTTCATGATCCAGCATATTTTGGGTAATAGTAGTCAACTCCGTACAGAACGGACTTACTTTTGAATACTGGGGTTTTACTAAAATTCCTTCGTTTTTGGAGATTTTACCGGTTTTTGTATTCATAATGCATACCCCGATTTCAATGATCTCGCTTTCCTGACCTCTTGGCGGGCGGTTTTCCCAACACGTTGCTTCAAGGTCTACTATTAATATATTGTCTGTTGTTTTCACTTGTTTAAAATTTAATTGTTAAAGACCGGATGACTTTGGATGGGAAAGCTTTGATAGCATCTCGTTTACTTCCACCCTCCGGCATCAGTCTTCCAGCCTATTGACTATTTACAGAATCTTACTTAAAATTCTGGCTGTGTTATAAGCATCGTCTGCTCCGCTATGATGCGTGCCTTCAAAATCCATATTCAAATAATGTAAAGCTCTTTTAAGCCCTATTTGTTTATGCAATTTGAAATGTCTTTTAAATTCATGCATCACATTCATATAATTTTGTGAAAAAGGATTGGTTATCCCGAGCCAGCCACATTGTTCTATGATCTGCTCTCCGTCGAAGTTTCCATATCCTGCCCAGGTAAGCGGTGCAGAATGGTATTGATCTCTGATTATTTCACAGGCTTCCTCAAAATAGATTCCTTTTTCTTCTATCAGCTGCGGGGTAATTCCGGTCAATTGTGTACAGAATCTGTTGATTTCTGACCGTTCCGGAATGACATATATGCTTTGTTTCTGGGAAATTGCTTTTGATGTTAAGTTTAATTTGCAAATTCCTATTTCTATAATATCGACCTGTTGCCCAATGGGAATTCTGTCGTTTTCCCAGCATGTAGCTTCCAGATCGATGATTATCATCTCATTGGTTGTTTTCATGATTTTATTCTTAGAAATTAGAAGCTAGAGGTTAGAAGTTAGTTATGATTATCACTTCTATAATGACCGAACTTCCTTTCTAATTTTCATTGTTAATTTCTGGGAGCAAATGGAGGCGTCCATTTTTTCCTCTTCATTATTTCTTTGACTTCCTCGTAGGAAACCGGATAAAAATTGTGGCAATCGACACCAACATCAAAACTCAGTGCCATCTCATCATCCGGCAAGGTTCCGTGTGAATGGCCGTATAATTGCCAGACTCCACGATGTGAACCATTCCAGGTACGCATGGCGTAATGGAAAAGAATGATTTTCTGTTTGCCATTACTTTGATCCGGCTCATCAATTCTCAGTTCGTGATAATCTCTGATAGAATCAAATCGCTTAGGATAAGTGAGAGCCGCTCCTTCATGATTGCCTTTGATCAGATGAATATTACCATTTAATCGATCTAAAACCTCTTTTGTAAATTCCGGTTTTCCTAAACTCATGTCTCCTAAATGGTAAACCGTATCACCTGGCTCAATTTTCTCGTTCCATCTTTTAATGAGTTCTTCATTCATATGGTCCAGTGATTCAAAGGGTCTCTCTGAAAATTTTATAATATTCTCGTGACCAAAATGATGGTCTGCTGTAAAAAATATATTGGGTTTCATTTTTTTAATTGTTTTTTTCTTTTTAAAACCACCCCGTCAAAAATTCTTTGAATTTTCGCCACCCCTCCAAAGGATGGGAATTGTCACACTTTTAGTAGTTCTATTTCTCTTAAATACCATGAAGTGTTTTCGTTCTTCTGACGTTGATGATTACTTATTTATACATAAAAAAGTTTCGGTAAAAAAATTACCGAAACTATACTTTAAGAGTCATTAACTCTTCTTTTATAAAATCAATGACTAGAGAATTCAACTTTTTGTTGATCCTTTTCTGCTCTTCTTTTTCAATAGTTGCAAAAGCTGCCGGGAAGTCTTTCTGGAAATCCTCTAAAATATCCTGTGAAAAAAGACCAATTACCTTACCTATCATTTTAGGTTCGAATTCGCCGATTTTGCTCACCACATTATTCAATCTGTTGGCTGTAGCATATTTTTTGATTTCCTCCCAGATCTCCTGAGCTTTTTCGCTGAAGTGAACCTGTTTATGAACAGTTTTACCCTCTTTTTTAACCATTTTGGACTTTTCTACCCATTTTTCATTCTTATTTTTCAGAATAATTCTGGCTCCGTTTCCAAAGTATTTGGTTTTCAAAGTTTTTACGATGGTTCCTTCACACCTATTGTCTTCCAATTCGGGTAATCCAAGCCAAGCCGGAATTTTTGAATTGAAAACATTAGGGAATTTCAAAGCTTCTTCAAGACTTCCCTGAAACAAAATTTTAGCATAGAAAAATCCTGTCTCTTCAAAAATCTGATTGACTACTTCTGTATCCAAATAGATAATTCCATTCAGTTTAATATCGAAAGCGTAAAATTCGTTGTAAGGTGCATATTCAATGCCTTTCTGTACTTTCACTGCATCTTTTACAGGTTCTACTTCTTTATGTTTGTATCCACCACCGAACAATTCACCGTAGATCACTACAGTTTCTACATCCGGGTAAATGGTTTTCACTTTTTGAAACACTTCTATTACATTTTTTCTGTAGCGTTCCAACATCTGATGGGCATTGAAAAATTTCTCATCTTTTTCGATGAAAGCAGTTCTCTTTGCGATTTTAATTTCCTTTCCGTCGGTAAAGAAAGAGAAATTAGCTCCGTGAACTTTTTCCTGTACGATGAAAACCTCATCCCCAAAACCCTGCATCCTGATCTGTTCGATCACGCGGGCCTGGTAAGCATTTTCTATAGCGTTATATGTTTTGAAAATCATTTTGTTTTAGTTTTTAATCGTTTCTGATTCGTTTTTTTCCATCTGGGCACAATGTCTTTGGGCATGGAGTGACAGAAAATAAATATATTCATATACATTAATTTTCCCCAGGTCATTCACTGTCATTGTCGTTTTATACAAGAGTCCTTCCCCATTTTTCATGACTTCAAGATATTTTAAACATTGAAGATATTGGTGGTTAATTAAGTTTCGGATTTCGTTCAAACTCAATTCTCCTTTCGGCTCCATATGTTCTGGTCTTATCCATTCAAAAGCACCATATTCTCCTACTTTGTCAAAATTTTCTTTATTGAAACTGTAATTTTTTATTTCAGATTCCATATCAGGATCTAAAGAATTCTTCATTGCTTTTTTGAAACCTTTTTCGATAAGAATCAGCAAGTAAAAATTCGTAAGATAAATGTGCTCTAAAATCTGCTGAACCGTCCAGCCTCCATTAGAAGGCTGATGATTCAACGTCTTTTTATCTTTTTCAAACCATCTATCCACTTCGTCAAATGTGAGTTTCAAATGGCTTTTTATATCTTCGATAAATCTAAAAATGTTCATTACAATTTTTTAAAGTTTTGCAGCAGGTTTAAGATATTTTCCTTTCCTACCGGATTCATGGAGTGGCAATAGAATTCTGGAAGGTCCAGATAATTGTCCATGCAATATTCTATCAGCCATTTGGCGCAGTCGTATCCTGTTTTTTCAACAAATTCCTGAGAATTCTGTTTCAAATAGTGCTCATCTGCAAGATCATGGTCAAAAGAGATCATTTCCGGAAGTCCTTTTTCCAAAATCCTGTTGACAAACTGTTCGTAATTTCGAACGATATGCCAGTCGTTTCTGAGGAAAATACCCTGTTTGGTATAATGATAAGCTTCAATAGGATATCTTATATCATCCAGAAATAATAATCTTTTTATCTTTTCCATGATTTAACTTTTTATAAATTCTTTAAGCTTCCAGCTCCCTACATCCTTCTTCCAGCTTTATTACACCATCATATCAGCACAATTGGAACTTGCGAAGGCAAAAGGTTTTGCTTTAAACACATATCCCATTCCCAGAATGTATCCCATTGCATCTTTTAATGCTACATTGGATTTAAAATCCGGGTCGGTATTAATGTCTGCGTGTACCTCCATTTCCACCCCATAAGTATCCAACACAGAGCAGATAGCGTATGCAATTTCTACGGATTTGTTGACCTCATTCAGCATTCGCTCCTTGATACTGATACTCTGTATTTCTCTTTCTTTTCTGATAAAGGTAAACGCTCCTTTTCCCTCACGAATAAATACTACTGCCGTAGCATAACTGATGGCATCTCCGTATACATGAGAGTCTGATCCCACACATACTTTCAGACGGTGTCCGTCTGCCTGTTCGCGAATGATGGCTTCTTCTACCAGCTGTGTGATAGAATGTTGGAAAATTTTTCCATTCATATTCTGCCATGTTTGTTGTTGCGTTTCCATTTTTTCTACATGTTTTAAATTTTGTTTTAAATTAATTTGTGAATTGTGAATCGTCCTTTAGTTTCACTGTCAATATTTTTAAACTCATTTGCAAAGCAAAATTCACTATTGACTATTCATTTTTTTGCACTCCGAACCGGACTCGAACCGATACCATCAGTTTTGGAGACTGAGATGCTGCCATTACAATATCAGAGTAAATGCTGTTGATTCATTAGGACTCGAACCTAAACTCCAAGAATCAAAATCTTGTGTGCTGCCAATTACACTATGAATCAATTTCATGAGTAATAAATAATTCGTAATGAGCAATATTATAAATCAGTCAGGTATCAATGATTGTTCATTGTTTATTACTTATCATTCATGTTTTTGCGGAACAGACAGGAATTGAACCTGTACCTTTAGTTTTTCAGACTAACGTGCAGACCTTCTACACCACTCTTCCGGATTTTATAAGTAATGAGTAATATGAAAATCTATGACTGGCATTATTACTCATTGCTCATTATTTATTGCTTATATTTTTGGTACGGGAAGAGGGATTCGAACCCCCAAAAGCTTGATCCTAAATCAAGAGTGTCTGCCATTCCACCATTCCCGCAGGTCTTTTTATAAGTAATGAGTAATATGAAAATCTATGGTTATTACTCACTGCTTATTACTCATATTCTGTACCTCTCCCCAGATTCGAACTGGGACTTTACGGGGTTTAAAGCCGTTTTCTCTGCCAATTGGAATAGAGAGGCGTTGTTTTATCACTAATGAGTAATCGGTAATGAGTAATATGAAAATCTATGGTTATTACTTATTGCTCATTGCTTATTACTTATGTCATGCTAGGTTTGAGAAAGCTCTGTCTGTTGATAAACTATGCCTGTTAGTGTTTGTAAAGATCTTCTGCGCTTGACAAACCTTTCTCTTTTCCTAATTCTATTTTGGTTTTAAAAAAGTAAAAGGATGTCTGTTTTTATTGACTAAAGATCTTCTGCTCTCGACAGTCCTTTTTCTCTTTTTTCATTTTTTGTGTGAATGGTAACTGGCCAATTTTTTCAATAAAATCTGAACTTTCATGGTATTAATATCAATTCAATATTGACCAGCTATTCACATCCAGTACTCTATAAGGGAATCGAACCCTTGTTTTCTGCTCGAAAGGCAGGCGTCCTCACCGTTAGACGAATAGAGCATTAAGCCACTGACCAGGAATCGAACCTAAACAACAAGAGTACATTTCCTGCATGCTGCCATTACATTATCAGCGGTTGGTGGAAGTAGTAGGATTCGAACCTACTCAGCAATGAAGCAACAGATTTACAGTCTGCCCCGACTCTCCAACTTCGGCGTACTTCCGGATTTTTATGAGTAATTAATAATGATTCACAAATAATTCCTCATTTTTCCTTTTAAAAAGAAAAGGTCTGTCTTTATATTGAATGTTTGAGTAAAGATCTTCTGCGCTCGACAGCCTTTTTCTTTTATTAATAAAGGATATTTCATAAGAGTGATGATATTCGTTTCTCATATCTTTCCTCTTTTTTGAGATGGTTATGGGATTCAAACCCACTCAGTTTACACAACGGTTTTGCAGACCGCCCCGACTCTTCCACTTCGGCGAACCATCAGATTAAAAAGTAAAGTCTGTCTTCATTTGTTTGATATAAGAACTTCTGCGCTTGACAAACTTTATTTTACCTAAAAATTTATAAATGATATCTTTTAATTTCTAATTAATCCGGAGAGAAGAAAAGCCTGTCTGTATTTTTCGTGTTTGGCGTAAAGATCTTCTGCTCTCGACAAACTTTTACTTTTTCTCCTGAAACAATTAACAATTAGTTACCTGCGATTTTGGAAAGACTCGAACTTTCAACTTCCGGTTTAACAGACCGGTGCTCTGCCATTGAGCTACAAAATCATTGTAATTCCGGAAGGACTCGAACCTTCAACCTTCGGTGTATCAGACCGACACTCTAACCACTTGAGCTACGAAATCATTTGTATTCCATAAGGGAATCGAACCCTTGTCGTTCGGTAGAAAGCCGAATGCACTTACCTCTATGCTAATGGAACCAATTGTCTGGAAAGCAAGATTCGAACTTGCGACCTCCCGCGTCCAAGACGGGTAAACAACCACCGTTATCTTTCCAGCTTTGGGGTTCACTTCTGTTTCTTTTCCGGGAGACAGCCGGATGGGAAAACTTCCATGAACCTTTTTTGTGATTCCGAGAGGATTCGAACCTCTAACCCTGGGTTTAGAAAACCCATGCTCTATCCAGTTGAGCTACGGAACCGTTTTTGTAATCCCAGAAAGATTTGAACTTTCAACCCCCGGTTTAAAAGACCGGTGCTCTAACCATTTGAGCTATGAGATTGTTTGGGTTTTGTGAATCATCAATAATCAATTTGCTTATCAATTTTACAATTCACGTTTTTTGTAATCTCAGAAGGACTCGAACCTTCAACCTTCGGTGTCGTAAACCGACGCTCTATCCAATTGAGCCATGAGATTTTCTCCTTTGGGTATCTCCGGGGTTGTTCACTGTTCATTTTTATTTTATCAGTGGTGTTCACGAATGCTTTGCATTTCGAACCCTGTTCTCCGGTTCCACAGACCGGCGCTTTACCAAATAAGCTAAAGAAACCATAAAAAAAGCGCCTCTTTTCGGGAGGCGCTTCATATATTTAAACGTAAGAGATCATTAGCTGACCCACGTATATAAGCACCTTTTATCCACAATTCCACTTTCAAGAATACACGCAACACCTGTCGGCTCCTGTCCGAATAGTCTTGAATATCGATTGAATATGTTGTGTAACTGTTTCATTTTATTTTTGTTTGTTTCTAAATTATTTTTAATTGAATCCTGAAAACCTGTTGCTTTCAATTTTCGGTTGCAAAGTAAATATGATTTTTTTAAACCTGCAAATAAATTTTAAAATTAAATAACTGATAATCAATTGATTATATGTTATTTTTAGAGTAGAGAATTTCTGTCCGCAATATTTTGCGGATATCTTAATTACCTAAATGACTGTCTCTCACCGGGTTGCTTATCACTCTATTTTATCGTATTAAAGTTTCATTGTTGATTAAAAAATTTTCATGTTTATGGTTATTTTTTTTCATTCTAAATAATTTCTGACCTAAAAAACAAAAAACGCCTCGGTTTTCCGAGGCGTTTCTGTTGTATTTTGATTAATTTTTTACAAGTTTATAGTAAATAATTTCCAAAGTCAGCACATTTCGCCTCATTCCATATCACCTCATCACGTCCGAATAATCCTTTGTTAGAAGGACTTTTGAATAGTTCTGCATTGATATGTGCTCTTTGTATTGTCATAATTTTCTGGTGCAAAGATAAATATTTTTTGTAATTATTTTATAATATTCACAATTTCGGGAAGGGTTTGAAGACGCAAAGCCACAAAACAATCTCAAGAAAATTGCTATAAGGCGCAAGGATTTTATTTATTTTTTAAACTCTCGCAGATTTTGCAAATCAAGCAGATCTTAATGATGAAAATCTGCGTAATCTGAATAATCTGCGAGAAAATGTATCGCACGTCTACTACTGGAAATCTATAATTTTCTTACGCCTTAAAATTACTCCTATAATCAATGAAACAATTGACTAGATGAAGCGGAGATTCTATTTTCAGTTTTTAATTCCTGAACATTTTATTTCTTCCCGTTTTGAATCTAGAAATGTCTTTCAGAATCATTTCATCATTGGGATTGAAAAATTTCAGTTCATTGACAATTTCAGAACGGGTAGCTACTTTTTCAGCAATGATTTCATAGGCTATATTTCTTGTTACAGCATGCAATTCCTGAGATTTTTTAAATTCATATTTCATAGCATCCAGATAAGTAATCTTTTTATAGGATGGCGTTTTTTCGTATAAATTCAATATTTCAGATTCCAGCTTTTTAATATCAAAGATATTGGCGAAGTAGTTATTCAAACAATTGAAAGCATCTTTATCTTCTTCCCATCCTTTTAACAATACTTCCTGGGCATCTTCTGTTTTTTCCATCTTTTTACGGTACACTAAAGAAGCTTTTACCATCTGACTGTTTTTCACATAATCATCCGCTACTATCTGATAATAATAATGGGCATTCCTAAGATCGTTGATTTCTTTATAAAGATCTCCTACCTTTTCTTTCTGTTCCATTTCTTTGTAAAGGTCAATGGCTTTTTTATGCTGTTTTGCCTTTTCATAGCAAGCTGCTGCATCGGATTTATTATTGAGTTTTTTAAGGTATACAACTGCTGCTTCATTGTAGAGTCCCCCACTTTCCAGGGTTCTTGCTCCTCTGTAGTTATCCTGCAGAAGATTCATATAGACTTTTGCTGCTTTTTTATAGTCTTTTTCTGCGATGTATTTTTCGGCAAGTTCTTCGTATTTGCTCCGGATTTTGTCGAAAAGTGAATTTTCCAGATAAAAACTGCTGCTTCCGCTGCTTTTTCTTCCTGAAGAATTTCTGTTGTTTTGTTATTTATATTTCAAAGAAGTGATCACAAAAAGAATGATGAAAGCGACAATTAAGAAAATCCCCAATGTTCCTACCACGCTCCAGAAACTTTCATGGAATAACTGGGCTACAATTCCGACAACCTTAAACATGGCCAACAGCACCAATGCTGCTATAAATTTGT
>CBFQYI010000165.1:0-8878 GCA_965720825.1 uncultured Chryseobacterium sp.
GTAATTGGCTCAGGACCCGGCGGATATGTAGCTGCCATTAGAAGCGCTCAGCTGGGTTACAAAACAGTGATTATAGAAAAATATGATACATTGGGAGGAACATGTACCAATGTAGGCTGTATTCCGACTAAAGCGTTATTGGATAGTAGCCATCATTATGCAGAAGCACAGCATCAATTCAAAGAACATGGGATTAAGCTGGATACTATAGAACTTGATTTTTCCCAAATGTACAGGAGAAAAGCTGAGGTAGTTTCAAAAAATACCGGAGGGCTGGACTTTTTAATGAATAAAAATAATATTACGAGATTAAAAGGAACAGCAAGTTTCATCAACAATTCTACCATAAAAATTGTCAGCGAATCTGATATTAAAGAGATTACTGCTGAGCATTATATCATTGCTACAGGCTCAAAACCATCAAGTCTTCCTGGAGTGGAAATTGATAAAAAAAGAATTATTACTTCCACAGAAGCATTGTCTTTACAGGAAAAACCCGAATCTATTGTAATCATTGGCGGTGGAGTGATAGGGGTGGAAATGGCTTCTATTTTCAATCGTATCGGAACGAAAGTAACTATTCTGGAATATGCCGATCATCTGATTGCTGCAATGGACCATGAACTGGGAAAAAGCCTTCAGAAAATCCTTAAAAAAGAAGGAATTGATATCCGTCTTAATCAAGCGGTATATAAAACCGGGAATGAAGGCTCTGTAGCTAAAGTTTTCTTTAAAGATAAAAACGGAACAGAAGGAGAACTGGAAGCAGATTATGTATTGGTAGCGGTGGGAAGAAGTCCTTATGTAAAAGGTTTGGGTCTGGAAAATACAGAGGTACAGCTGGACGAGAGAGGTTTTATTAAAGTAAATGAAAACAATCAGACATCAGTGCCTACTATCTATGCAATAGGAGATGTTATTGGTGGAGCAATGTTGGCTCACAAAGCGGAAGAAGAAGGTGTTTTTGTAGCGGAAACCATTAACGGACAAAAACGTCATATTCATTATAACCGTATTCCTTCAGTGGTGTATACGTGGCCTGAAGTAGCTTCAGTAGGGTATACGGAAGAATATCTGAAACAAAATAACATCGCATATAATGCAGGGAAATTTCCGTTTTCTGCCAGTGCGAGGGCACGTGCATCTATGGATATGGAAGGTTTTGCCAAAGTTTTGATAGATCCGAAATATGGAGAAGTGCTGGGAGTTCACATTATTGGTGCCAGAGCTGCAGATTTGATTGCCCAGGGTGTTATCGCTCAGGAATATGAAGTAACAGCAGAAGATATGTTCCGTATTTCTTATGCTCATCCAACCTATTCCGAAACTTTAAAAGAGGCTTATCTGATTGCTTCAGGACAAGGAGCAATTAATATATAAAGAAGTCATACTAAAATTTAAACTATTAAGATTTTTTAAGCTGATAAGTGTAGTGAAGGGAAATTGCTAAAGCTATTTTGTTTAGCTCTGCATTTCATTTACCCATTAAAGATGGATCTTCATTGTCCTTACGTTCTTCAAAAATCTTAATGGTTTAAAATAGCAGTTTATAAACTTTATCGCAGATAAAATCCTCGCGCCTTAAAGCTGTATCTTGTTAAATTAGTTTGCGCCTTGGCGTTTTTTTAAATTCAGTTACAAAGAAGTACAGTTTTCATCCTTCGTGTACATTCCATTGCTTTTTGCCTCCAGTTTTCCGGTTTTTCTATTGATTTTAACCCAAAAAGACTCTTTCACAGCCGGACAACCCTTTGACTGCATAAGGTACAGTGAAATATGGCGGTCTTCAATTTTATATGATCCGGTAAATCGGTTACTTGTATCCACAGAATACCCATACGTTTTTGCCAGTAAAATAGCTTCCGGAAGATTATCAACTGTTCCGATAAAATCTCTCAACTGTTGTTCATTCGAAAAATAAACAGACCTTTCGTTTTTACATGCAAGAATGTATGAAAAGCAGTTATTTCCAATACATTTCTGGAAAAAACCTTTTTCAGGAACCGGTTCATTGATGGTCATAAAGTCAGGAGCCTGGCTTTCATAAAGTACTGATTTTTCATAGTCCACATCATTGCTCAGAACGCGCCAGTAAGCATAGTCTTTATCAGGAATAATGAACGGATAGAGATATTCTACCGTATCAAGAATATCAGGAATTTTTTTATAATCATCAGGAACCTTGATCTGGCTGTAAAGCAGATTGGAGAGAATCAGGGAAAATGCGATGATTACTTTCATAGAGAATGTGTTTCCGGTGCAAATTTAACAAAGAGAATTATTCCAATACAATTTTATAATATCCTTTTTCAGCAGTTACATCAATATCTATACCTGTAAACGTTATTTTATTAATTTGATAGCCATCACACCCTCCATTAAATTCTGATGACTGTATTGAAAAGTCTAAGTCTTTAATATTAGAAAAGAATTTATACTTTTTTGTTCCATTATAAGCACCTACATTTTCTACAATGATCATATTGTCAGATGTTTTGGATAGTTGGACACTGTTGTTATCTTCGTCCTGAACTGAATAAGTGGTCAATGTTTCATTGGCAATAAGATTTTCATCATTAGAATCCACAAACTTAAAAAGGATTGGCAGAGGTGCATTATAACAATCTTTTTCACATGATATGAAAAGAAGGGCTATGAGTAAAAAAGTAAATATTTTTTTCATGGATTACGGATGGTGTGAAGAGTAAAGTTAATTATTAATGTCTAATAATCAAATTTATAAAAACTTCATCGGATATCCCACGGTAACATTTCCATTGATGATTTTTTTAAGCTTAGACTCCATCAATTTTTTGGTCAGAGGTTTCAGGTGATCGGTATATAAGATTCCCAACGTATGATCATATTCATGCTGGATAATTCTGGCGGTTAATCCAGTGAAGGTTTTCGTATGCTTTGTGAAATCCCGATCCTGGTATTCAATGGTAGTTTCCCAGGGTCTTTTTACTTTTTGAGAAAGTCCGGGAATGCTCAGGCAGCCTTCATAATCTTCCCAGGTTTCTTCCGAAGTATGTACTATTTTTGCATTGATAAAGGCTTCTTTAATCCCTTTGTCATCCTTCCCGAAATATAGAATCTGATCTTCCGTATCCAGATTTTTATAAACAATCTCACTGTCAACAATGAAAAGTTGTAAAGATTTTCCGATCTGAGGAGAGGCAAGGCCGCATCCATTGGCATTTTCCATGGTCTCCCACATATCCGTTACCAATTTCTGGATTTCAGAGGTGTTTCCCCTGATTTTTGAGCATTTTTGCTTTAAAATCTGATTTCCGTAAGCGAGAATAGATAAATTCATTGTTGTATTTTCCCACAAAGTTCAGGAGAAGAGAACAGATACACAATGAACCTATGTTAAGTAATCTGTCTGCGGATTCTGCTTAAAGCCTGTGGTGTAATTCCGATATAGGATGCGATGTATTTTAGAGGAACGCGCTTAATCATTTCCGGCTGTTCTGTAAATAATTTCAGATAACGTTCTTTGGCCGTAAGTTTTAGTAGAGAAAGTTCTCTTTTGCTTTTTGCCAGAAATAATTTTTCAGAAGCGAAACGTCCCAGATGATTCCCAACGTTGGTGTGATTGTAGACTTTCTGCAGATCATCATAGGAAATTTGCCATACCACAGTTTCTGTTAAAGCCTGCATCTCGTATTCAGAAGGAGTTTGGGTAAGGAAGGAGTCATAAGCACAGCTGAATTCTTTTTCAAAACTAAAGCTGAAAGTATAGCCGTATTCATCATCAGGAATATAAAATCTTACCAGTCCGTATTCTATAAAAGATAAGTAATTCTCCGTATCGCCCTGCTGGGTAATGATGTCATTTTTAGCAAAAACCTTTCTATGAAAATGTCCCGCTATAAATGCCCATTCCGATTCCTGCAGTTTGACAATCTGTTCGTAATATTCTCTGATGTAGCCCATAGGGTTGAATTATCTTACAAAGTTAATGAAATCCACTAAACCTTCAGAAATGCTTTTTGGAATATTAGTTGACCATATGCTCTACAAACTGAACAATTCGTCCATTTTCTATTTTTCCTTTAATATAAACTGAATCACCATTTTTAAAAATATATTCCTTCACCAGCAGATTCGTTAAGCCATACGGTTCAAGAAAAGAATTAACCCATGGATGCTGACCTTTTAAAACCGATATCTTATGGTTTTCTGTTGGTTTATAATTGATTAAATAAGAAGGCGTTTCATGATTGGTGGCATAAGTGTCTTTTGTGAAATGCGATGCTCCATTTATATTATCTGCAATACATAGTTTGAAATCAACAGGGTACAATTGGCCGTTAATTGAAAGCTGAGTACCTTTAGGATAACCAGCAATCAGACTGTAATCAAACTCTTCGTAAATTTCTGATAGACGCTTGGTTTTCATATTTCTACTGAAGTTAGCAACACCAATACGCAGGAGATACAAAGAAGATTCTGTTCCAGACATAGGTGAAGTGATTGTTTGATCAGTATATATTTTGCACTTCAGTACTGGTAAATCAGCAATATTATCCAATTGATTGTTGTGGGCTTCCACAGCCTGTTCCATTGAATCTAAACTTCTGTATATAAAAGCCCCGAATCCTATTATTGAGGAGATACAGACAAAGATAAATACAGCAAATACAATGAGTATAGTTTTAAATGCTTTTTTATCAATTTTAGTTCCGTTGCTTTTAATATCTATATTGCCGTTGAAATTGAATTTAATCATAGCGTTAACAAGGTTGCCAAAACTAATCAAATTTTAAACAAAAATTAATATTATTTTTTTGTATTTCGACCTTAATTTTTGTCATTTGTCAATTAAATTAATTTCAAAATCGCTTACATTTGTTACTATGATACATGACCAACGCGCAGAAAAATTCAGGCAGATTGTGGAAAATAAGTTCCAGATCTACAATTCATTATTTATGAGCCTACCTTATGATAAAATGACGAATATCGGAATGCTGCTTCCATTTCTATATGAAGAAAGCAGAACCGGTTATGAAGCAGGGAAAACCCCTGAAGATATTGTCGAAGAATTCTTTAAAAATCATACCGATCTCCAGAACGAAGAGCAGAAACTGGAACTGCTTTTCAAGATCATACAATATATAGAAAGACAGGTAGTTTTGTTTGACAGTATTGAGGATGCTGCATTTCCTAATCTTCATTCAGAAAGTGATAACGGAACGGTGACCAACCTCTTCGAACGTTCTTTTCAGGATCATAAAATTGAAAAAGTACGTGAGAAATTAAAAGATTTCAGTGTTAAGGTAGTATTTACAGCGCACCCCACCCAGTTTTATCCGAGTTCGGTACAAAGAATTATTCAGGATTTGAGAGGAGCGATTACCAGTGATTCGGTGACGCAGATTGATATGCTTCTGCAGCAGTTGGGGAAAACTCCTTTTGTCAATAAAGAAAAACCTACTCCGATAGATGAAGCGCTGAGTATTATTTCTTACCTGAGATATGTGTATTATGATACCATCGGTGAACTGTTTACGAAGATCAAAAAGACTTTTGGAAACGGTCATTTTCACCTTCATGAAGATATTATCCAGCTTGGTTTCTGGCCGGGAGGAGACAGAGACGGAAATCCTTTTGTAACCGCAGAGGTAACGAAAAGAGTAGCGGAAGAACTTCGCTCAGCTATTCTGAAGTCTTATTACAGCCATTTGAAATTTATCAGAAGAAGATTAAGTTTCAGAGGCGTTTCCGAAGTGCTGACCCAATTAAGTGAAGAGCTGTATGCTGCAATTTTTGACGGGAAAAGCATTAAAGCCGAAGATATTTTAAAGAAAGCCAATGAAGCGGAAAAAATATTAATCAATGAGCATAACTCTTTGTTTTTAGATCTTTTGGTCAATTTCAGAGACCGTGTGATGATTTTCGGGACTCACTTTGCAACATTGGATATCCGTCAGGACAGCAGAATTCATCAGAAAGTGATTGATGAAGTATATGCAAAAGTGTATGGAAATGAAGATGTTGATTACGAACAGAAATTCAATAAATTAATTCAGATATCAGAAACAGTACATCCGGAGGATTTCGAAGATATTGTAAAAGATACTTTATTAACGGTTTCTCAGGTTACAGAAATCCAGAATCTGAACGGACTGAGAGGAATGAACCGTTATATTATTTCCAATTCTGATGCCGTAAAAGATGTTATGAATGTATATGCATTCTTTAAAATCTGCGGTTATAAAGATGAAGCTATCAATATGGATATTGTTCCACTCTTTGAAACGATGGAAGGGCTTGCCAATGCAGAGCATGTAATGAATGAGCTGTACCATAATCCTGTCTACAAAAAGCACCTTGAGAAAAGAGGAAACCAGCAGACAATTATGCTTGGATTCTCGGATGGAACCAAAGACGGAGGATATTTAAAAGCCAACTGGGAAATTTATAAAGCCAAAGAAGTATTGACAAAACTTTCTGAGCAGAATAATATCAAAGTGGTATTTTTTGACGGTAGAGGCGGACCACCAGCCAGAGGAGGAGGGAAAACCCACGATTTCTATGCTTCTCAGGGAAAAACGATTGCGAATAATAAAATAGAACTAACGATTCAGGGGCAGACGATTACCAGTATTTTTGGAAATAAAGAACAGGCAAAATACAACTTTGAACAGCTTTTGACCGCCGGAGTTGAAAATGATGTATTTAAAAATGCCAAAAAAGAACTTACAGAAAAGGAAAGAGCTTTAATCATCGAAATGGCGGATATCAGCTATAAAAAATATTCAGATCTGAAAGCCCACCCAATGTTTGTTCCTTACCTTCAGGAAATGAGTACGCTTGAATATTACGGGAAAACCAATATCGGAAGCCGACCTTCCAAAAGAGGAAGCGGAAGTGAACTAAGATTTGAAGATCTGAGAGCAATCCCGTTTGTAGGATCATGGTCACAATTGAAGCAGAACGTACCAGGATTCTTCGGTTTTGGATATGCCATGCAAAAGATGAAAGAACAGGGGAGATTTGAAGAGGTAAGAGAATTGTACAAAGGTTCGGACTTCTTTAAAACTTTAGTTCTGAACTCGATGATGAGTATGAATAAGTCTTATTTTCCTTTGACTTATTACATCAAAAACAATCCGAAGTTCGGAGCGTTCTGGAATGTCCTTTTCGAAGAATATGAGCTTTCAAGAGACATTATGCTGGAACTGACAGGATTTAAAATGCTTCAGGAAGAAGATCCGTTATCCAGAAAATCTGTGAAGATCCGTGAGAAGATTGTGCTTCCATTGCTAAGTATCCAGCAGTATGCTTTGATGAAAATTCAGAAAGGAGAAGGAAACAAAGAAGCGTATGAAAAGCTGGTGACACGTTCCTTATTCGGGAATATCAATGCGAGCAGAAACTCTGCATAATTTATTTTTAAAATAAGAATGACCATAACGAAATGATAATCAATATCAATAGAAACGGGCTTTAGCCCGTTTTTTTATTATAAACCGTTCAAGGAGCTTTAGCTCAAACTTATTTTTATGTTGTAATACGACCAAAAACAGTAATATATCTCCCATAGATTGCACAGATGTTTATGTTGTAATCAATCTACCCAATCTGCGAGAAACCAAAAAAATTATTCTTTTAAGAATTTTTCATAGAAAACTTTATCCTTTGTCTGAATTTTCAGATAATACGTTCCTTTTGTAAAATCCTCTACTTTTATAGATTTCTGGTGGTTACTTTTTCTGATGAGTCTCCCCAGATTATCATAAATTTCCAGGGACTGAACTTCTTGCTCTGAAGCAATATTCAGAATATTTTTTGCAGGATTCGGGAAGATAGAAAACTTCTCTTTTTTTACAGTCTCAGAAGTATTTAGAACCAGATTATATAAACTTCCGAAATTAAGAATTCCATATCCTGTCTGATCTGAATGAAGAGGATAAAGTGAAGCGGTTTGTCTCAGTTTCGCTCTCATCTGTTCTCTGTTCATCGTTGGAAACGCCTGAATAAGACATGCAATACCTCCTGCAGCAATAGGGGTAGCAATTGAAGTTCCATTCACAATTAAAGTAGCATTGTCATACACGGTTGTAGTACCGGTACCCTGGGTACTTCCATCAGGTTTTATCACTCCTAGAGCATTAGGACCATAAGAAGAAGAAGGGGAGGCATTTCCGGCAGAATCTACATTTCCAATAGAAAATACTTTAGCATTATCAGAAGGTGTCATAAGGTAATGCCATGGCTGTTGTCCGGAGTTGCCCGCAGCGGCAAGAACAAAAATACCTTTTTCAGCAGCAATCCCAGCGCCTCTTGCAATAAATGAAGTATTCCCATCCATGTTGGCATACGTATAATTATAACGACTTTCGTCGAAAACATTGTATCCCAATGATGAGGTAATAATTTCTACTCCTTTTCGATCTGCTTCTTCAGCAGCTTCAATCCAGTAAAGCTCTTCTTCAGGAATTTCTACAGCAGCATTTTCGCTTCGGTAAAGATAAAAATCAGCATCAGGTGCTGCTCCTACAAAAACATCCTGCAGGTATCCACCGATAACACCTAACACGACAGAACCATGAGTACTGAGCGCTGCATTGTAAATATCTCCGGTTTTGGTCACAAAATCATAAGAAGCTTTGATATGATTATTGGTCCATAATCTTGAAAAAGCACTTCCTGTATTCACTGTTGGAAATCCGGCATCAATCACCGCTATGGAAACTCCTGTTCCTGTATAGCCTGCAAGATGAAGCGGACGGATATTGACCTGGTCTATTTGCCCTGCACCGGAACCATAATTAAAATTGGTAAGTACTTTATTAATGCTGGCATCGTCTTTCCATTTTCCTGGTACTGTGTTTACAGTAGTAGAACTGTTTCTCTCAAAACT
>CBFQYI010000166.1:0-8864 GCA_965720825.1 uncultured Chryseobacterium sp.
ACCCTACAGAAGCGGTTCTTATGAATATTATGTGAATGAAGAAGTTCGTTCCAATGATCCGAAAGGAACAGGTCCTTTTATCCTGGCAAGTTTAGAATTTGAAAAGTAAAAAAGGATTGAGAAACCCTCAAAAAAAGTCAAGATAACTTTAATGTTTAATTGATTCTATGAAGACAAAAAGTATTGTAAATATCATTGCCATCACAGCCTATTCAGTAGCATCAGCCTATCTTCAGGCACAGGAGAAAAACTATGTTTCCGAAGTCTGGACTGCCGATCAGGGAAAAAACTACAGAAATCCTATTTTATATGCAGACTACTCTGATCCGGACGTGATCCGCGTGGGCAGCGATTATTATATGACAGCTTCCAGCTTCAATGAAACCCCGGGACTTCCTGTCCTGCATTCCAAAGATATGATCAACTGGAAATTGGTCAATTATGCCATTCAGGACATCCTTCCTCTTGAACATTTCTCCATCCCGAAAAGAGGTGACGGAGTCTGGGCACCAAGCATAAGATTCCACAAAGGAGAATTTTATATTTATTGGGGTGATCCGGATTTTGGAATTTATATGGTGAAAACCAAAGATCCGTTGGGAACCTGGGAAAAACCGGTTTTGGTAATGGAAGGAAAAGGATTAATAGATTCCTGTCCGTTCTGGGATGAAGACGGAAACGCTTATCTTATTCATGGCTGGGCAGGAAGCCGTGCAGGAGTAAAAAGTATTTTAACCCTCAATAAAATGAATCCGGAAGGAACAAAAGTTCTGGACAAAGGCGTTCATATTTTTGACGGCCATGATGCTCATCCTACTGTTGAAGGCCCTAAACTATATAAAAGAAACGGCTACTATTACATTTTTGCTCCTGCTGGCGGTGTAGCTACAGGATGGCAGCTGGTATTGAGATCAAAGAATATTTATGGCCCTTATGAAGAAAAAATAGTATTGGAACAAGGCTCAACAACCATTAACGGACCTCATCAGGGAGCATGGGTAAATACGCCTTCCGGTGAAGACTGGTTTTATCATTTTCAGGATGTGGATACCGGAGGAAGAATCATTCACCTGCAGCCGATGAAATGGGAAAAAGACTGGCCGGTAATGGGAACTGATCATAATAAAAACGGAATTGGTGAACCGGTTTCAACCTATAAAAAGCCTGATGTTGGGCAATACTACGCTGCTTCAACGCCTCCTGAAACTGACGAATTTGACGGTGAAAAATTAGGGCTGCAATGGCAATGGAGTGCCAATGAAAATATTGTATGGTCATCCAAACTTTCCGGACAAAAATTTTTAAGACTCTTCTCCATCAAAGTTCCGGAAGGAGAAAAAAATCTTTGGAATGTCCCTAATCTTTTAACCCAAAAATTTCCGGCTCCGAATTTTGCAGCCTCCACAAAAGTTAAGCTGACTCCGGAAGATGCCAAAGAAGGAAAAACTGCAGGGTTATTAATCATGGGATTAGATCATGCATCTTTAGTGATCACCAACAAACCTGACGGTTATTATCTCCAACTCAGAAAAGCGGAAAAAGCAGATAAAGGCGGAGAGGAAAAAATACTATTTGAAACCCCATTAAAAAGTAACGAAGTCTATTTAAAAGTCAATGTAAATGAGCCTAATGGCCTATGCCAGTTCAGCTACAGTGAAAATGGTAAAAATTTTATCAAAGCAGGTGAGATTTTTCAGGCAAAACCAGGAAAATGGATTGGGGCAAAAGTAGGTTTATACAGCATCAGTACAACAAAAGCACCTCGTGGAGGATATGCAGATTTTGAATGGTTCAGAATTACAAAGAAATAAAATGGAAAACGCTCACAGATAATACAGACAATGTAGATTTTAATGATAAATTGATACGCAATCATCTGCAAAATCAGCACAATCTGCGAGAGAATAAAAAGAAAATTATGTTGGAAAGCGCAAAGACGCAATGAAATATCAAAATGTAAATAATTATAAGAACGCAAAGATTTTATCTCCGATAAAATTGAATACAGCTCAACTTGTCGAAAATCTTCCATTGGGGGAAGTAGAGATGTTCTTGCACCAAAAAAAATAACATAAAGAATAAGAAACCTTGCGCCTTTGTGATAACCCAACAAAAAAAGTCATACAAAAAAGAAATAAAAAGCACGCAGATGATGCAGATAACGCAGATTTTAATGATAAATTAATACACAGTCATCTGCAAAATCAGCACAATCTGCGAGAGAATAAAAATAAAATCATGTTGGAAAGCGCAAAGACGCAATGAAATATCAAAATGTAAATAATTATAAGAACGCAAAGATTTTATCTCCGATAAAATTGAATACCGCTCACTTGGCTGAAAATCTTAGATTTTCTTGCGCCTTAAAAAAACAAGCAATAAAAAACCTTGCGTCTTTGCGATAATCCAACAAAAAAGTCATACAGAAAAGAAATAAAAAGCACGCAGATTATGCAGATAACGCAGATTTAAATGATAAATTGATACGCGATCATCTGCAAAATCAGCTCAATCTGCGAGAGAATAAAAATAAAATCATGTTGGAAATCCAATAAAAAAATTAATGAAAAAAAGCTCATACAAAACCGTTTCATTTTTATTCAGTGTAATATTGTTATCAGCATGCCAGTCTCAGGATGGAGCAAAAAAAACAATAACAAAACAGAATAAAAAAGTAACCCATATCTATCTTATCGGAGACTCTACGATGGCCGATTACACCGGAGATTATGATCCGGGAAAAGAGTATATGAAAGTACGGTATCCCATCACAGGTTGGGGGCAGGTATTTCAGCCTTTCTTTGCAAAAGACAGTCTTGAAACCTTGAAACCTGTTATCAAAACAGATTCCATAGTTGTTATTGACAGGGCTCATGGCGGAAGAAGTACAAGAACTTTTTTTCAGGAAGGAAGATGGCGTTATGTGTATGAACATCTTCAGCCTAATGATTATGTGATCATGCAGTTTGGGCACAATGACGGTTCAGAAAAGCATCCCGAACGTTATGTGAATATTCAGGGATACAAGGAATTTTTAAGATTATTTGTCTCCCAAACCCAACAAAAAGGTGGAAATCCTGTTATAGTAACTCCTGTAGCAAGAAATTATCCATGGAAAGACGGAAAGCTTGAAAATGTACACGGTGAATACTGGCAGGCTCCCATTGATATTGCTAAAGAAATGAACGTTCCTTATATTGATTTAAACAAACTATCCATGGAGTATTTTACCAAAAAAGGACAGGATTTTACCACCAGTCATTATTTTATGAATCTTCCGGAAAATACGTATGAAGCCTATCCTAAAGGACAGAAAGACAACACCCATTTTCAGCCTGAAGGTGCAAAGATAGTCGCTTCACTGGTGTATCAGGAATTTAAGAATATAATTAAAACTCAAAAAAAATAACATGAAGAAGTCACTTACCATAATCAGCTTAGCAGTAGCAATGATGTTTTCCGGGCATGTCTACGCCCAGAATCTGGATATTTATAAAAACATTGAGTTTGCAATGCCTCAGGTTGTGGAAGCATCTTTTCCGGCCAATACCATATCCATCACGCAATTTGGCGGAGTTTCAGGCGGAAATGTAAAAAACACATTGGCATTCAAAAAAGCAATCGATGACCTTAGCAAAAAAGGAGGTGGAAAACTGGTTGTGCCTAGAGGAATGTGGCTCACTGGGCCTATTGAACTGAAAAGTAATATCAACCTTCATGTAGAAGAAGGCGCTTTCATTATTTTCAGCAAAGATAAAAATGATTACCCATTGGTAAATGTAAGTTTTGAAGGATTAAACACTACGCGTTGCCAATCCCCTATTTCAGCAAAAAATGCAACGAATATTGCCATCACAGGAAAAGGAGTCATTGATGGAAGCGGAGATGCCTGGAGAGCCATCAAAAAAAGTAAAGTGGCAGAATCGGAATGGAAAGAAATCATCAAATCCGGTGGAATATTATCTTCCGATGGTAAAACATGGTATCCTTCAGAAAGTTATAAAAAAGGATTTGAAAGCAGCTCAAGCTTCAATGTTCCCGATAAAATATCCAAAGACGAACTGAACACGGTAAAAGACTTTCTGCGTCCGGTGATGGTGAGTCTGGTGGGTTGTGACAAAGTATTGTTAGATGGTCCTACCTTCCAGAATTCCCCGGCGTGGAATCTTCACCCTCTGATGTGTTCCAATCTGATTTTAAGAAACCTTACCGTGAGAAATCCATGGTTCTCTCAAAATGGCGACGGTGTAGATCTTGAATCCTGCAAAAATGTACTGATCTACAACAATACTTTTGATGTGGGTGATGACGCGATCTGTATTAAATCAGGGAAAAATGAAGACGGCAGAAAAAGAGGAATACCTACTGAGAATGTCATCATCAAAAACAATATCGTGTATCATGGACATGGAGGGTTTGTTGTAGGAAGTGAAATGTCCGGAGGTGCCAGAAATATTCATGTTTCCGACTGTACTTTTATCGGGACAGATATCGGGCTTCGTTTTAAAACAACCCGTGGAAGAGGTGGAATTGTTGAGAATATTTATATCAAAAATATTGATATGATTAATATTCCGACACAGACAATCGGTTTTAATATGTTCTACGAAGGTTCTTCCCCCGTTTTGGAAGACGGACAGAAACAGGAAGGAAACAAATCCCCTCAAAAAGTATATCCGGTAACGGAAGAAACTCCAATTTTCAGAAATATATTCTTTAAAAACATCAATGCAGTTAATTCTTATGAAGCCATCACCTTATCTGGCCTTTCCGAAATGAACCTTAAAAATATTGTGATTGAAGATTCAAAATTCGATACCAAAAAGGCATTGACTATTGTAGATGCAGATGGAATCCAGTTAAAGAATGTAACCCTGAAATACACGGAAGGAACGGGAGCAACAGTTTATAACAGTAAAAATATCAATCTTTCTACCGTGAAATTTGAATCACCAATCAAACCCTATATCAAAGTTTTAGGAAACAAAACCGGAGCTGTAGCTGTACCTAAAGATTTATTATCAGATAAAAATACAATTTCCATAGGCACAGAGGTTGCTAAGAACTCAGTAAAATAAATCCGATAGAATATAAACCATTAAGATGAGTTAAATTTTTAAGAATATTAAGCTGGACTTTGCACTACAAATTCCACTTAACAATCAGAAGAATTTTCTCCAATCATCTTAATTAGCTTAAAATTTTTAAGGGTTACAATGTCAAAATCTGACAAAATGATTTTTAACAAAAGACATACTTATATTTCTATTTTCTTCGTAGGGACGATGGCATTCGGGCAGGTAATCAGACCGAATGCTTCTCCTTACACCAATGAAGGAACTTTTGAAAAGTTAAAGAAAAAACATCCTTTCATTAGCCCTATTGATCGTCCTGTTCCCCCAAATATCAAAATCGATAAGGATATTAAATACAAAAACATCAATGGTTCATCATTAAAAGCTGATGTGTACTACCCTCTTGATGATTCAAGAAGGCATGCAGGAATTGCAATGGTTCACGGTGGCGGTTGGGTTTCCGGTAGCAAAGAAAATGAAAAATATATGGCCATGGAATTAGCTTCAAAAGGATTTGTTGTCATCGCTGTTGGCTACCGTCTTGCGGATGCCGCAAAATATCCTGCCGGAATTGAAGACATAGAAAATGCTATTCAATGGTTGCGGACTCATCACAAAAAATATTCTTTAGATAAAAAGAAAATAGCCGTTTTGGGGGAATCTGCCGGAGCTCAAATGGCAACCTTGGTTGGAGTACAAAAGAAAAATGATATAAAAGCGATCATCAATATTGACGGAATTGTTTCCTTCATCCATCCTGAAGCTGAGGAAAGTACTTACGCAGCCTATTGGCTGGATGGAGACCAGAATACCAATCTAAAAAACTGGACAGAAGCTTCACCACTGGAATATGTTGATAAAAATACTCCGCCTACCCTTTTTATCAACAGTTCTCAACCCAGGTTTCATGCCGGGAGAGATGATATGATGAAAAAACTAAAGGCTTACAACATTCCTGCTGAATTTCATGAAATTAAAGACTCGCCCCATTCATTCTGGTCTGCGGAGCCTTGGTTCACGGAAACACTGAACTATACTGTTAATTTTTTACATAAAGTATTGAAATAATTTTTAACCGGATCTTATGAAAAAATTGTTTTTAATTCTGTTCCTCTCAATGGTTCAGTTTCTATGGTCACAAAGCAAACCTTATATCATCATTACAGTAGCTCAGGATGGAAGCGGAGATTTTACCACCATTCAGAAAGCAATCAATTCTGTGAGAGATCTTGGTCCGGCAGAAGCTTTAATCAAAATCAAAACAGGAATCTATCATGAGAAAGTAATTATTCCTTCTTCAAAACATAAAATCACGCTGGAAGGGGAAAATAAGAGCAATACGATAATTACCAACAATGATTTCTCAGGAAAAACAGATTCTTTCAATGAAAAGATGACGACTTTCAGCTCCTATACTCTTCTGGTAATGGGTGATGATATTAAGATCAGCAATCTGACCATTCAAAACAGCTCATGCAACGAAGGACAAGCAGTTTCGCTTCATGTAGAAGGCGATCGTTTTGTGATGAAAAATGCTGATATCCTGGGTTGTCAGGATACTTTTTATGCCGCAACCAACCATAGCAGGCAGTATTTTGAAAACTGTTATATAGAAGGAACTACCGATTTTATTTTCGGACAGGCAACTGTTGTTTTTAAAAACTGTACGATTAAAAGCTTAGCCGATTCTTACATCACTGCTGCTGCCACGGAAATTGACAGAAAGTATGGATTTGTATTTTTCGATTGCAAGCTTATTGCTAAAGATGAGGTGTCTAAAGTGTATCTCGGAAGGCCGTGGAGACCGTATGCTAAAACAGTTTTTATCCATACGGAAATGGGAAAACACATTCTGCCCGAAGGCTGGAATCCCTGGAAAGGAGACAAAATGTTTCCTGATAAAGAAAAAACCGCTTATTACGCAGAATACAGAAGCAATGGCAAAGGAGGAAATCCTTCAAAACGGGTGAGCTGGTCACATCAACTGACAACAAAGGACCTTAAAAATTACACCTTAGAGAAAATCTTTGACAACTGGAATCCTAACATACATAATAAGCAATAGATAATCAGTAATATCCAATATACAGAAGATATTTACATGAAAAATAATGACCAATTTTTTGATCCCATTGACATTGGAATATGAAGCGTTAAAAAAATTATTTCTGTGAACGTTAAGAAAATTCTATTGTTTGAGTGCGACATCAGTAATGACCCGAAGAAGAAAAATCGAATTCGCACAAGTTTAGAATTTTTAGAGAATAGAATTAATTTTTAGCAGAAGATTCCCAGTCTTGAATTTTTGATTCTTTTGTTTCAAGACAAAAGAATTATAATAAGCAAAATAAAAATGAATAAAAAACTTACCCTTCTCATCATTTTCATCTCCATCCTCACCTATGCACAACAACCTACCCTATTCCTCATTGGTGATTCTACGATGGCCAATAAAGAAAATCCGAACAAAAACCCGGAGCATGGCTGGGGACAGATGCTTCCATCACTTTTAACAACAGGAATATCCGTTCAGAATCATGCAACCAATGGGAGAAGCTCCAAAAGTTTCAGAACCGAAGGCCGATGGAACAAAGTTTTGAATCAACTTAAAAAAGGAGATTTTGTGATCATTCAATTCGGGCACAATGATCAGAAAGTGAATGACTCTGCCCGTTTTACCAATCCATATACCCAATACAGAGCCAATCTTGAAAGATATGTAAACGAAGCCAGGTCTAAAGGCGCTATTCCCATCCTTATGACTTCAATTGTGAGAAGAAACTTTAACGAAAACGGTGTTTTGGTGGATACTCATAAAGAATATCCACTGGTGGTAAGAATGGTAGCCAATGATCTTAAAGTACCTTTTGTTGACCTACAGCTTTTATCAGAACAGCTTGAAGTTTCTTACGGACCGGAAAACTCAAAGAAACTGCATCTGCATTATAAAAAGGGAGACGAATCTTATTACCCTGAGGGAAAAGATGATGATACCCATTTATCAAAGCTGGGAGCTGAATCTGTTGCAAAACTGGCAGCTACTTCTTTGAAAGGCTTGAAAACCGGTTTGGAGAAGTATATAAAATAAAACGGATTGCAGATCGTACAAAATTGTAATTAAAAAAAGATAAAATGGATTTCAGAAAAGAACCTTTCTTCGATGGAAACTCTGCATGGGAAGATGTAGGGAATGGGGTTTCCAGACAGTTTGTGGGCTACAATTCCCAGGTGATGATGGTTATTGTAAAGTTTGAGAAAGATGCTGTAGGAGCTTTGCATCAGCATTTTCATTCTCAGATCACGTATGTCGCTTCAGGAAAGTTTGAAGTTACCGTAGATGGTGAAACAAAAATTTTACAGGAAGGAGATGGATTTTTTGCACAGCCTAATATTTTTCATGGGGTGAAATGTATTGAAGAAGGAAAGTTAATTGATACTTTTGCGCCTTTCCGGGAGGATTTTCTTATTTAATAAAAAGAATTTTGGAAAAACGCGAAGGCGCTAAGTTTTCTTTTGAAATACCATCCGTTTTTAAGACGCAAAGATTTTATCTCCGATAAAATTGTAAAATACATCATTTGCTGAAAATCTCATGTCAAGCAAAGTCAAATGTTCTTGGGTCTTAAAGAGTATAATGCATACAAAACCTTGCGCCATTGCGATAATCCAACAAAAAAAACAAAGTATCAGAAATTTATAAATACACGCTGTTTAAATGATATTTTTCAAAAAATTAAACAATTTTTAAATAAAACATAAAATGCAACCGATTGACCAAATAAAATATTC
>CBFQYI010000167.1:0-8834 GCA_965720825.1 uncultured Chryseobacterium sp.
TTGCCAGTTCATCAAGCAAAAGAACAGATTCCCGGTGAAGGTAATCGGCCGTCCAGTCCGGAGCAATATACGCACCATGTCCCCAGATACTTCCTTCTGTTTGTCCACCAATAGACTGCCAGACATTCTGTCCGTCTTTAATATCCTGTGCGGTTGCAATCACCGTTCCATCTGTGCTGACTACTTTGTCCGGAATGGGTGGGATTTTTCTGTAAATTTCAGTTCCGTAGAAGATAAGAACAGCAAACGAAGCAACCATTACTACAGCAAGCCATATCCAAAGTTTTTTAGGTGTCATTCTGTATTAATTTTTAAGATTCAACGGCAAATTCTTTCTCCAGTCGGATCGCTTTGGGGAAAAGGATATTATTCTCAAGATGGATGTGTTTATGCAGATCATTTTCAAAATCCTGAAGCATGGCAAAAGCTACTTTGTAAGTATTGCAGGCATCTGCGGGAGGAAGATATTCGTGGGTAATTTCCGCAATCCTTCTGAAGCGGTCACCTTCTATTGTGTGATCATGTTCCATCATATGAACCGGATTTTCTACGGTTCCAAAATGAGGCTTTGGAAGAGGACTTCCAGATATTTTAGCCTTCACCATATTTTTTACAAACGGGAACAGAATGAGTTCTTCTTTTTTCATATGAGCAGCCAGATCGTGTGCTGATTCATTAAATAAAGAATTGATTTCAAACAGTTCAGGATGTCTTCCTCCATGTACTTTGCACAGTTTATCAAGAAATGCCTGCAAAGCAGAAGTCTTTTCTTCTACATAGCGGTGATGGGTTTTCTCAATATAGTCTGTCAGAAGATCCAGGGGCCAGCTGTTGAAATCTATTGCAGAACCTTCACTTTTTGGAAGAGCTTCCAGTTCTTCATAAATTTTTTCAGGAGCAAGTTTCTTATTACTGCATGCCTCTTCAATTGTTCTACCGCCTTTACAGCAAAAATCAATACCATGTCTTTTAAAAATTGAGGCTGTTCTGAAATCTTCAGCCACCATATTTCCTATAAAGTCTGTTCTTGTATTCATAATATAATACTTTTTTGTCTTTTATTATTTTAAAATTTTTTAATTATTTTTTAAGAGATAAGATATATTTTACCATCTGTCGGGCATTCTCTTTACTCAATCCTGCATGAGGAGTCATGGGAATTTCGCCCCAATTACCTTTGCCACCGTCAATGATTTTCTGTGCCAGCATATCGAGATCTGCATCCGAATATTTTGCTGCAACTTCCTGATAAGAAGGACCTATTAATTTTGAATCTACTTTATGGCAGGTAAGGCAATCTGTTCCTTCAATTAACTTCAATCCTTCGTGCTTCGACCCGTCATTGGAAGCTGAAACTTCAGGAGCTGTTTCTATTGGTTGTGGTTGGACAATCTGTTGTTCAGAATAAGGCTCAGCCTGTGGAATAGGAGTAGTTTCCGGTTTGGAACAGGAAAATAATAATGTGGCTAAAGCTAATGCAATAATGGTATTTTGAACGGGTGTTTTCATAATGAATAGTGTTATTATTGAACCGTATTTCTTTTGAATTGTAAAATGATTGCTGTAGTGAGCATTAATGCTTTCGCGATTTCAGCATAAATAAAATAGTCGTGTAATGGAGTAGGAGGTAATGCTTTTCCTGATGAAATTAAATCGATCCGGGAATCAAGTATTGGCAGCAGCCAGAATTGTTCTATAGCAAGTATGGAAAATAGAATAATCAGGATTATAAAATCAGTTTTCGTATACTTTTTCCAACTGATGGACATCAGTATCAGTATTATAATAAGAAATCCCCATTGTATTTTTGAAGAGAATCCAAACATGAGTTTTCCTAATCTTAACGCTGTCGTAAAGGTAATTCCCGGAACCTGAAACTTCATTGGTGTTTCCAGAAAACTGATGGTAAAAAACATTCCGGTCATCAGACAGAGTAACATCAATACGAAAGGATTTTTGAGTTCTAATTTCATTTTGATTTATTTAATATTAAAAGATCTTTTTATCTTTTATTTAGTCAAATTTTTTTAAGCCTTCAAATGAGTAAGCTGTAAGTCGAGATTATCGACAAACATCTGAATTTTTGAGGTTTCAAGCATGATTCGAAGATCCTGTCGGATACTTTTGAATTGATCATGAAGTGGGCACGGATGTGTTTCCGAACATTGATCAAGTCCAAGTCCGCAACCGGTAAAGAGTTTATCCCCATCAATTTCTCTTACAATATCCGCAATGGAAGTATTCAGGTTTTTCTGATCCATATAGAAACCTCCATTCGGACCTTTGGCAGATTGTACAAATCCTTTTCTGCTCAGATCCTGCAAAATTTTAGCAATAAAATGCTCTGGCGAATGGATGCTTTTTGAAATGTCCTTAATCCCGACCCTGCTGTCATTTTTAGACTGCTGGGCAATATAGATCAATGCTCTTAAAGCATATTCGCACGTTTTTGAAAACATTTTACTGAGTTTTATGGGACAAATATAGAAAGATATTTTTAATAAAAGATAAATTAGTCTTTTATTTTTTTCTAAATCTGATGAAGATTATCATCATTGGTTTAACTGATCATATTTTGGGTCGCCTTATTACTCTTTCTAAGATCAGAGGGTCTCGATTGGGTAAATTCATGAAAGGTATCACTGAAGGCGCTGATAGAGCTGTAGCCCACATCATCGGCAATTTCATTGATGGGTTTGTCTGTATTTAAAAGCAGTTCAATGGCTTTGATGATCCTTAATGTTTTTAAATACTGAAGAAAAGAAATATCCATATCTGCCTTGAAAAGTCGTGACAGAGAACGCTCACTCAACCCAAATCTGCTGCTGACATTGGATAGAGTCAATTTTTCTCCGATATTCCATTCCAGATAAGATACAATCCGCATCATCTGTTTATTATGGGTGGCAGGAAGAATAATAGGCAAGGGCTGTTGATGAGTTTTAGGAAGTATTTTTTTTAGAGCAACTAAAAATTCAAAATTCTCATCTTTTGCCGTTACATGCTTTTCATCCCAGATTTCAGAATATTTGATCATCTGAATCAGGAGTTCTGATGCCGGATAAATTCCCAGTCTGCTGTAGAAAGGATCTGAGACATCATCATGGGCATAGAAATAAAGAGAACGCAAAACCGTTGCTGTATGTCCGATCTCTAAAATATGTTCCATTCCCTGCGGAATCCAGAAGAAATGTCTTGCCGGAACCACATAGGTCCTGTTGTCAATCGTAATATAAGCAATACCACCTTCCACATAACTCAACTGTCCTTTTGTATGTTTGTGAAAAGGAATCAGTTTTTCTGATTTTTCGTGCATGACAAATACACTTTTATCGTCTTTATCAATGTCCGGAAGTGCAGCAATTAATCCCATAAAAAATTTTAAAATACCAAAGAAATTGCAAATATAATCAATTGGCCGGAATCATGTAAAAGTTGACTATTTTAGATAAATAAAATTTCCGGATTGCCAATAAATTTGCAGTGCAATAATTCAAAAATTCAAATGAAAATTTATGTCGCCGGATTGTTGATGCTTGGAATTTCATCCGCTATATCAGCTCAGACCGGCAGTCCAACAAAGGATACCATACGACTCTCCCTAAAAGACGCATGGCAAAAAGCGGAAGAAAACAGCCGTCATATCAGAATCAATACCATTAATGTAGACATTGCCGAAGCCGAAGTAAAAGATGCCAAAAAAGAGCGCCTTCCGGAAATAGAAGTCAAAGGTTCTGCAGAAAAAGCGTCCAACATTCCCATCTATGAAAACGGAATCTTTTCCAAACCAACACAGCATGAAGTGATTCATACGCTTTACAGAGCCGGAGCAGATTTTTACCTGAACATTTATAACGGAAATAAGCTGAATCTTAAGATTAAGGAAAATCAGACCCTTCAGAAAATTAAGGATATTCAGAAAGAACAGTCCGTTTCAGATATTCATTACAAAACTGCAGCGCTTTATCTTGAATTACAGAAAACATTAATTTTCAGAGATCTTATCAAACAGGATATCACTGATCAGAAGACACAGCTTAAAGAGATACAGACTCTTTATAAAAATGGAGTGGTTTTAAAAAGTGATGTTTTAAGGATTGAACTGGAGCTTTCCAAAAGAAAAATGGCTCTGGTGACCATAGAAAATGATATCCTCATCGCCATGCAGAAACTGAATATTATTCTTGGAATTCCGGATGAACAGATTGTTATTCCTGAAGCCCCGTTTAATCAGTGGAATGAGAGTACAACTTATAATGAGTATCTCAAACTGGCATTGGATCATTCTTTTGATTATCATGTTTCTGAACAGCAGACAGCACTGAGCATAATCAAACTGAAACAGGTAAAAGCCAATGTAAGACCTAAAATAGGGATGTATGGTGAATTTTATTATGCCAATCCGCAGATTTTCCTTTATCCCTATAATCCTTATTGGTATTCACTGGGAATTGTAGGAATTAAAGCTTCATTTTCCATCTCTTCTCTTTATCACAATACCCATAAAGTGAAAGCAGCTCAGCTGGAGTTTGAAAAAGAAGAGGAAGTGCACAAGGATATGGAAGATAAAGTAAGACAACAGGTGAAAGAAGCTTATCTGCGTTACCAGGAAGCTTTAGAACAGATAAAAGTGGCAGAAGCCAATGTTGCTCAGGCAAAGGAAAATGCACGTATTATCAAAAATACCTACTTCAGTCAGACTTCTCTTATTACGGAATTGCTGGATGCAGATATACAGCTGCTTCAGACAAAATTTGAACTGGAAGCAGCCAAAATTATGGCACAGAACAATTATTATTTACTACAAAACATTACAGGCGTTTTATAATACAATGAAAAAAAAATATACTCCCACCGATAGAATGATCACAAAGATCACAGGATGGATTTCAGTTGTAATCGTTGCCGCACTTGCTGTCTGGGGCGGTTTTACCTTAAAAAATTATTATGCATATGAGCAGACCAATGATGCACAGGTTCAGGAATATGTCAATCCTATTATTTCAAGAGCTGGAGGATTTATTGTTGCCGTAAAGTTTGAAGAAAACCAGGAAGTTAAAAAAGGAGATACTCTTTTAATTATTGATAACCGAGAATATATTCTTCAGGAAAAACAGACTCAGGCAGCCATTCAGAAAGCGCGTGCCCAGCTGAGCGTATTGGAAAGCACGACAGGAACTACAGAAAAGGAAGCCGCAGCTGCAATGGCTCAGGTAGATGCAAGCAAAGCGAAAGTCTGGAAACAACAGCTTGATTATAACAGATATAAAAAGCTTTATGATGAAGAATCTGCTACCAAACAGCGCCTTGAGGACGTGAAAGCAACTCTGGATGTCAATGAAAGCGATTATCAGTCTTCGCAGGATAATTACGCCGCTTCAGTATCTAAAATTAATGATATACGGGCAGAAAAAACAGTTGTTTTAGCAGAAATTGCAAGATTGGAAGCACTGCTGGACCGTCATAAGCTGGATGTAAGTTATACCGCAGTGACCGCAGCATATGATGGAAGAATGGGAAGAAGAACCGTAGAAGTAGGGCAGATGATTGATGCCGGAGAGACACTGGCATTTATAGTCAATAATGAAACTGATAAATGGGTAGTAGCCAATTATAAAGAGACTCAGATCAAGGATATGCATATTGGAGATCATGTGAAAATTATTGCAGATTCTTATCCGGACAAAGAATTCCAGGGGACAATTATTTCTCTTTCTCCTGCAACAGGTTCAAGTTTTTCACTGCTTCCACCGGATAACTCTACCGGAAATTACGTAAAAATTGTACAGCGTATTCCTGTAAGAATCAGAGTGGATGGACAAAGAAGTCAGATTGATGTTCTGAAAGTAGGAATGAATGTGAATGTATATGCCAATAAAAAACATTCCAATGGCTAAAAGACAGATGCCCTATTTTAAAAAATGGGCTCCGGAATGGTTGGTGAAAATTATTCTTTTTTCAATGACACTTCCGGGAATCATTATCTTTTTTCTGCCATTGTCTAATCTGAATGCTGCCGCCGGATATTATGGATGTGAACCAGCGGATATCCAGTTTTCAGTAGCCTTGTTTTATGCAGGTTATGTAGGTTTTTATAGTCTGGAAAGAAGATTTTTCAGTTTTCTGGCCGCTAAAGAATATTTTCTTCTGTTCACCTCATTGCAGATTCTGGCTTGTCTGATATGCTATTTCACCCGTGAAGTCTATATTCTGTTTCCGGTTCGTTTTATGCAGGGAATGTTATTTGCCGGAAATGTCAATCTTTCACTTACCCTTATCTTTACTCGATTGAGCAGTGAAAGAGGTAGAGAAATCAGTTTTTCGGTATTTTTTGGAATCTTAATTTGTGCCTTGCCATTTAATAATCTGATTACCGCAGATCTCATTGATTCCTATAATTTTAATATCGTTTATAAAACTGCCATCTTCTCCTATCTTCCGGGACTTATTTTCCTGACTCTGGCTATGAGTAATTACAGAACCCACGCAAGATTTCACCTGTATAAACTGGACTGGCAGAGTTTTGGACTTTTCAGTACAATATTGGTTTTGATAGGATATATTACCATTTTTGGTCAGGAATATTATTGGCTGGAAGATAACCGGATTTTGGGAAGTGCTATCGGAATTATTGTGTTAGCAGGGATCTCCATATTCCGTCAGAAGGCTATTAAAAGACCTTATATTGATCTGCAGGTTTTCAGATACAGGAACTTCAAAGTAGGCCTGCTTATTCTTTTTGTGATGTATATTTGCAGGTTTGCTTCAGGAATTGTCAATACTTATTTTGCCTCAGAACTGCATTTGGATCCATTTCATATATCCTATATTAATATTTTCAATCTTGCAGGGTTGGTTATTGGAGTCATTATCGCCTGTTGTATGGTTTTGCAAAAGAAAAACATACGATATATCTGGGGACCAGGCTTTTTAATGCTGTTGATCTTTCATGGATTAATGTATTATTCTTTTGATATTCAGGCTGATGAATTTAATTATTACATTCCATTATTCCTTCAGGGATTAGGGGTAGGGTTGATAATGGTTCCGACCATTATTTATATTATTTCTTCCGTTCCTGCTGTTATTGGGCCTTCCGCTGCTGCAACAGCATTAGCAATACGATATCTTGGATTTTGTATCAGCATTGCCCTGATCAATTTTTTTGAACTCTTTGAAAAAAGTAGTCATTATAACGCTTTTCAGGATCATCTAAGTGCTGTCGATCCGGAAGTTAAAAATTTTCTTCATCAGCAGACCGCTAAGCTTATTACAAGAGGAATGTCTGAAGATAAGGCTGTAAAAGCTGCCAATAAGTTATTGGTAGGAAGAATGAATGTTCAGGATCATGTCCGTTTTGCGATGGATTATTATGAAATGATGGTGTGGCTTCTTGCTGCCTCACTATTATTGATTTTTCTTTTTCCTTATCTCAACCGTACTGCTCTTTATTTGAAATCCCGCAGACTGTCACCTGCATAAGTGAAATTTTATTTTTTATCAATCAAAAGTATAGCTTGTTAGCTAATTTTATAGTAGAGTGCTGAGGCTGTCTGATAAGGCAGTCTCTTTTATTTTGGAAAAAACAAATGACAATTTGTGGCCGGAATTGTATGTTTTTTGTCATTGCAGACAAGATCCTTTCTCTCTACATTTGTACTCATACAGAACGAGATATGAAGAAAGAGGGACAACATACAGAAATGAAAAATATAGTACTTCTGGCTTTACCACAGGTACAACTGCTTGATATCGCCGGACCATGGGACGTTTTTACAGCTGCCAACCGTTTTCTGGACATTGATAAAGAGGATATTGGCTATCATGTGTATCTTGTTTCCGGAACATCAGAGAAGGTGATCTATTCCGGTTCAGGAATGCCGTTATCATGCAGTCATACCATTTATGATATCGATTTTCCTGTAGATACTTTACTTGTAGCAGGGACAACGTTGAGTGTACTGGAGGAAATCAACCACGATCTCTATCATTATCTTCAGAATATAAAATCAGACGTAAGACGGCTGGGATCTGTCTGTGTAGGCGCGTTTGTTCTGGCTAAAGCAGGGCTGCTGGATGGTAAGCAGGTAACTACCCACTGGAAATTTGCAGATACACTGCAGAAATCTTATCCCAAGCTGGAAGTGAATGTCAATCCTTTTTTTATTCGTGATAAACCTATCTACACTTCGGGAGGTGTTTCTTCCGGGATGGATCTTGCGTTGGCTCTTTTGGAAGAAGATTTTGGAAAGCCACTGGCCATAGAAGTTGCCCGTCATCTTGTTCTGCCGTTAAAAAGAGCCGGAATGCAGTCACAGTTTGGAGATGCACTGCCGGAATATGAAATAATGTCTCCTTTTACAAAAGAAGTCCGTGACCTTTTGAAAGATAAGCTGAATGAAGCTATAACAGTAGAATATATTGCTGAGTCACTGAATATGAGTCCCCGTAATTTTTCCAGAGTCTTTCTGAAAGAATCAGGAATGACGCCCGGCCGGTTTCTTGAAAAAATGAGGCTGGATCAGGCTAAAAATATGCTGGAATATACTGAGATGAGCGTTGATATGATTGCCGGTAAATGTGGATTTAGCAATGCAGTTTCGCTTCGCCGGGTATTCCTTAAGAATATTTCGCTTTCTCCGGCACAATACCGGAAAGCTTTTAAGACTACAGAATAATTTTTTTTCTCTTACTGGTTTAAATTGAAACTGATCATTTTCAAAGGTCGGTAGGGAAGAACTATGCCTTTATCCAAAAAATAATCATCTTAAAAATAAAAGAATTATGACACAAGACACTAAAACAATGAATGTAGCATTTTTAATTTATGATCA
>CBFQYI010000168.1:0-8821 GCA_965720825.1 uncultured Chryseobacterium sp.
AAAGAAATTGTTTTTCTCACCCCTTTAAGGGTAAGGTCACCGTACACTGTAGAATTGTATTCACTGTTTGCTAAAGGAATAATTTTAGTCAAATGGAATTTCGCAACAGGGAATTTTTTTACTTCAAAGAAGTTGGTACTTTTCAGGTCGTTGGTAAGCTTGATCTGATCTTCATCAGAAACATCTCCCGCCATCATACTTCTCATATCTATTACAAACTCTCCATCTACCAGAACCGTATGGTCAAAATTGAATTTTCCGCTTTTTAGCTTTACCGTTCCTGAGTGGGAAGAAGCTTCAGTTTTCACCACCTTATACCCCCACCATCTGATCTCTGATGAAGTCACTTTTGCAACCTTATCAAATTTCTTTTGAGCAGAAACAAATGATATACTTGCGCACACCATAGCAAACAATAGTAATCTTTTCATTCTTTTTTATTTACAATTCAACAAAAATAAAAAAAAGTGTAGAACTTCTACACTTTTAATAATCTTTTTTTGATTAATTTATTGAGCAGTTACCTTTACAAGCATATCAATATCATCTTTCACAAAAACATCCTGCATTGTAGACTTATAAGCTACATCAAATTTTTGTCTGTCGAAAGAGAATTTGTTTGATACTAAACTTACTACTCCCTTGCTGTAAGAAATCTTAGCAGGGAAAGAGATTGGGCTTGTTTTTCCTTTTACGGTAAGGTTTCCGGTTACAAGAGAGTTATAAACTTTATCATTGTTTTTCTTTACTCCTGTAATTTTGAAGCTTGCCGTAGGGAATTTTTCAACTTCAAAGAAGTCACCATTCTTAAGGTGTCCGTTTAATTTCTGCTGATATTCTCCTGTAAGGTCAGTAGAGCTGATTGAAGTCATATCCAATACGAAGCTTCCGCCTACCAATTGGTTTCCTTTCATTACCATATCTCCAGACTTTACTTTTACAGTACCGTCGTGAGAGCTAGCCTCAGATTTTGCTACTTTATATCCCCACCAGTGTACATCAGACGCTACTACTTTTTTTGACTGTCCGAAAGCTAAACCACCAGCTAAAACTGCTAATAAAAATATTTTTTTCATTGAATAGAGTTGTTTACTTATTTAACGGTACAAAGGTAGTATCTTATTCGATAGATTTCATTGATGTATATCAATAAAATTTATTATTTTCATGAATAATATCATCCCATAAAAAAACTCCGAATTTCTTCGGAGTTTTATTTTATAACTGATAATAAGCGGTGTAAAGCGCTATACCATTTAATGCCGTGTGATTTTGCTTGACCAGATAAATAGGAGTATTTTTAAGCATCTCCTCCATTTTATCACTGATCTTGAATTTCTCATAGAATTTCGCCTTATCAATATATTCTGCGATCATCTGTGGAATATCTCCGGCAATCAGTAATCCTCCGGTAGCTTTTAATTTTAATGTTAAGTTATTTGCCTCTCTTGCCAGGAACTCAAGGAAAGTATCTAAAGCAATTCTGCAGATCAAAACATTCTCCTCTACAGCAGCTTTATAAAGCTCTTCCACAAAATTCCCCTGCGCAAGACGTTCTCCTAACCATTCCGGTTCAGGGTGTCTTTTCACGTCTCTTAAGAATCTGTAGATATTGAATAAACCTGACTTTGAAAGTACATTTTCCCAGCTTACAATACCATAGATATTATTTAAGAACTGGTAAAATTCAACTTCTACGTTGGTTCTTGGTGAAAACTCTGAGTGTCCTCCTTCTGTTGCGAAAGGTCTCAGGTATTTTCCGTCAAAGAAATATCCGGCTTCTCCTAATCCGTTTCCGGGAGCAAGAACCGCTACGTTTCCTTTTTCAAGATGTCCGCTTGTATAAATGGCTTCAAGATGGTCATCCTCAAGAAGAGCCATTCCATAAGCAGAAGCTTCCAGGTCATTCAGCATTTCTACTTTTTCAAACCCGAAATCACGTGCATATTCAGCAATATCCAAATGCCATCCCAATCTTGCAGGGCTGCTTTTCCCGTCCAATACAGGACCTGGCACTGCCATCCCCAGACGTTTTACATTTTCAAGCTGATTATCCTGAATAAACTTCTTTAAAATATCTGAAAAGGAAGCATATTCTTTGGTTGCAAATGTATTTTGTACTTTTATCTCAAGACCTCCGTTCCCGGAAACAAAATAGCCTAAGATTGTTATATCTTCACGGAGACTTGCTCCAATGATAGAAACATTATCATTATTACTGTTCTCTACTCCTGGTAAATAAAGTGGAAATTTTGGATTCAGAATCATAACCTCAAATTTTACCAAATATAATAATTGTTTTTGTAAATCCTGCACAGAAGAAAAAAACCTTTCCACTTTCGTGAAAAGGTTTTGGTTAATAATTGTTTATATATTAAATCTAACTACTTTCCTAATGGAATATTGTAACCGAATCCCACACCGATATTCCCCACATTATAGTCCTGACCTGGCAAATCTCCTTTAGTTCCTACAAAAACCTTTTGGTATTGCACGAAGAAATTCCAGTCTCTGTTGTGGTATCCGATCTCCGGTTTAAGGTAGAAACCTCCGCTCGCTCTTTCAACATTGGTATTTGAAGCCACTGTTTTATCTCCAACCAGGAATCCGTATCCTAAGTCAGTTCCGAAATAGAAACCGGTTTGTTTTGGATAAATTCTGATTAAAGCTGCTACAGGAACTACTCCTACGTCATTGTTTTTATATCCGTTGTTCTCTTTTCCAAAATAGTGAGTATATCCTGATGCAATACCTAATCCAAACCCTGGGGTAATCAGATTCTGGTACGCTACATCCACTCCTACTGCAGCGGAAAGATTATCTGCGGGAACTGCTAAACCAACATTTGCACCTACCTTGATCATATTGTTCATTTGAGCACTTTGGGCGCTTACGATACCTGCTGTTAAAATACCAGCCAGTACTATTGCTTGTTTAAACATTTTCATAACTCTAATTTTTAAATTTTACTAAACAAGAGGATGTAAAAATCATGCCAAGCAAGGGTTTTTCTCGTATTTTAACATTCAAAAAATTCATAAAACAATGAATATCAATACATTAATTTTAACAAAATTTAAATAATTGTTTAACAAAATTTATCAAAAAACCACCTTCAAAAAGTGAATTAAGGAAAAAAGAAGGAAGCACGAAGATGGAGGCTGGAAGTAATATCCTGTTTATATAAAAACTCACATCTGTTATTATTAAAGTAAAGAAAAATTTCTCCTTCCTGCAGCCATAACTCCCAGCTTCATTCTTCCAGCTTCCAGCCTAATACAACAATATTAACAATCCTTAACCCGTTATCATTTTAACCTTTTTCTTGAAATTACATCAAAAAATAAATTCTCCACGATGGCTGATTCATTATTAAAAAACAAGCATCTTCTTTGGCGAGCGGGTTTTGGCGTTGGCATTAATCAAATTGATGATTTGAAAAATAAAAACATTAAAACGTTAATGAATGAATTATTTAAAGAAGAAAGCTTCAGCGAAATCACCTATGACACTCCTGATCCGGTTTCTGTGGCAGATTACATGAATAGTACAACTCCTGCAGAAAAGAAAAAAGAAATGCAGCGGATCAACAGGGAACAAAATAACGAACTGAATCTGAATTTTCTGAACTCCATCGTCAACAGCAAGGAACAGATGAGAGAAAAAATGGCGTTTTTCTGGCATGGGCATTTTGCATCCAGAGTACAAAATCCAAGGTTCAACAAACAACTTTTGAATACGATCAGGAAAAATGCATTGGGCAATTTCAAAGACCTGCTTTTTGAAGTGAGCCAGTCACCTGCCATGCTTAACTTTCTGAATAATCAGCAGAACAAAAAAGATCATCCTAATGAAAATTTTGCCCGTGAAGTGATGGAACTATTTACCATGGGAAGAGGCAATTACACTGAAAAAGATATAAGAGAAGGAGCCAGAGCTTTTACAGGATGGAGCTATGATAAGGAAGGCAATTTTAAAGAAAAGAAAAATCTTCACGATGAAGGCAGTAAAACCTTTTTAGGAAAAACCGGCAACTTTGACGGAAATGATGTTCTCAATATCATTCTGGAACAGAAGGCTACAGCACAGTTTATTACGACAAAAATTTATAAATTCTTCGTCAAACCAGATCAGGAGATCATCAATAAGCTCAGCGCTAATTTCTACCATTCAGGATATGATATCAAAAAGTTGATGGCTGAGATATTTTCAAGCACGTCGTTTTATGATCAGAAGAATATCGGCAACAGGATAAAATCACCTGTAGAACTTATGGCAGGGATCATGCGAATCCTTCCTATGCATATTCAGAATCCTGAAAACCTCATCGTTTATCAGAAATTATTGGGACAAATGCTCCTTTATCCCCCCAATGTAGCGGGATGGCCAAATGGAAAATCATGGATCGACAGCTCTACTTTAATGCTGAGACTTCAGGTTCCGCAGATCTGGTCCGGACTTCGTCCTTTGAAATACAGCCCACGGCAGGATGATGATATTGATATGGGAATGAAATCCCGTGAAACAGCATTAAATAAAAGCTTTAAAAACCCGAATATCACCATCGACTGGGATCGTATTGAAAAGCTTTTCGCCAGTAAAAACTGTGAAGATTATCTTCTGCAGAATACTCAAAGTCTAGACATGAACTCTGTAAAGAACTTTTCTGATAAGAGCATAAAAATGAATGTCATCAACCTGATGTCTACTCCGGAATATCAGTTATGTTAGGTAGGAGATTTTAGGTTGCAGGTAGCAGCTGTCGGAGTATAACTTGCTCTCCCTTGATTTATTTTTCACTGCTATAAAAATAAAATGCGGCCCAGCCCTATAACTTACAACCTACTACCCGCTACCTATCATCTGCCACCTTAAACCCTAAAAGCAAGATTATGTTAATCAAAAGAAGAGAATTCCTTAAAATAAGTTCACTGGCCACCGCTTCTATGCTGATGCCGAATTTCCTGAAAGCCATGACTCTGGATGAAGCACTCAATCCTGATCAGAACATTCTGGTAGTCCTTCAGTTTACAGGAGGAAATGATGGTTTGAATACCATTATTCCTGCTAAAAATGATATTTATTTCAGGGAAAGGAAGACACTGGCTATTCAGGATTCAATTCCGCTTACAGATGAAGCAGGAATCAATCCGTCACTTTCCTATTTTAAAGAACTTTTTGATAACGGAGAACTATCTGTAATGAACAATGTAGGTTATCCCAACCCGGATAAATCCCATTTCCGAAGTATGGATATCTGGCAGTCAGCAAGCAGAAGTGATCAGTTTCTGGAAACAGGCTGGCTGGGACGTTTTCTGGATGAAGAATGCTATCGCTGTGAGCATCCTACCCAGGCATTGGAAGTAGATGATATGCTAAGTCTTGCCTTAAAAGGGGAAAATAACAAAGCTTTTGCCTTTAAAGATCCTAAAAGACTTTATCAAACCAGTCAGGAAAAGTATTTTAAATCTCTCTACGATCATCATCATGATGATGAAACGGTGTCTTATCTCTATCAGACTTTAGGCTCTACTATCAATAATGCTGATTACATTTTTGAAAAAAGCAAAGCGAAAAAGACGGAACAAACTTACCCCAATTCTCAGTTAGGAAAAGATTTCAAAACGGTAGCTTCTTTAATAAAATCCGACATCAACACTCAGGTGTATTATCTTTCCGTGGGAAGTTTCGACACCCATGTCAACCAGAATGAAAGACAGAAAAAGTTATTCGATGATATCAATGAAGCGGTAAAGTCATTTGTAGCAGATATGAAAAGTAATGGACTTTTCAAAAATATACTGTTGATGACCTTTTCGGAGTTTGGTCGTCGTGTGGCTCAGAATGCCAGTAACGGAACGGATCACGGGACAGCTAACCAGATGTTTTTTATCGGCGGAAATCTTAAGAAAAAAGGATTATTGAACACCCTTCCCGATCTTCAGAATCTGAATGAAGGTGATCTTATTTACAATGAAGATTTCAGAAAAGTGTATGCTACGATTTTAAAAAACTGGCTTAAAGCAGACTCTTCCAAAGTATTGGGATGGAAAGATGGAACCTATGATTTTGTGTAGGGAAAACGAGATTCCTGCGGAATGACACAATTGGAATGATTGTCTAACCATACAGTTTGTCATTCCGTAGAAACCCAGCCTTTGCTATAAGGAATACAACAACAATCCTGTCCAATACACCAACTGAAGACGTGAAATTCCCCTCCCTCGGAGGGGTGGCGAAATTTCAAAGAATTTTTGACGGGGTGGTTTTCAACGTTCATCAAAAACAAAAAAGAGACCGTACATCCTCATGACAGTCTCTTTTCAATAATTTTAAATTTAAACTACTTTTACGTTTAAGCCGTAATCTGCTTTTTTTCGTTCTCTTTCTCTTCCTGTTTTTTATCTATTTTCTCAGATATTTTTTTAACGATATACTCAATCGCCAGCGGTGCTATAATTGCAATTAATGCTTTAAATATTCTTGATTTCATAATTAATTTGGTATTGTTAAGTTAATACTACAATTTCCAAGCCAAGATAAAATATGAAATAAATTATCTTCAATAAAGCCCTGTGAATAGTACATTTAAGATAAGTTAGTTTTCCTCGGGAACAATCAGATTCTGATAATTTTTACTGCCTGCACTGAACTTCTCCTCCATTTTCAGCCGTAGCTTTTTGGGTTTATGTACAATCAGAGAATCTCCGAACCCAAGCAAAAGCCTTTCCAGCTCAAAATTGATCTGAACACATATTTTAAACAGTGTTCCGTCGCGGTCTTCCTTTAAGACCTCCTGACTTTTATGCAGTGGTTTTGTTTTCACATAGGGAGCATTTCCCGAATCTACCCAAAAGATCACATTTCTTGGGTCCATTGACTCTGAAACAGTTACCCCTACAATATCTTTAAAATATTCATCTCCATCTAATTCCTTATCAATATAGGGAAGACTGTCATCTGTTTCAATACTTTCCATTCTGTCCAGTGCCAGATTGTACATTTTTTGTTTGTAAAGACAGATCAGAAACCAACGGTTATTGAACTCTTTCAACAGCTGCGGATGTACCGTAAAAATATTGGATTCTCTTGCTGTAAAACTTTTGTAAAGAATCTTTAGCACTTTTTTATTGGCAATACTTTCGTACAGAATATCAATATGTTCCAACCCTTTTAGCTGTTCATTTTTATCAAGATGGATAATGGATTTCTGGCTGGTTGCATGAATAGAGTCTTCCAGTTTCTGAATCACCCCATTCATTTCTTTGAACATGGAAAAGTCTTTGAACTGTTTTAAAATCTGAACTGCATTATTCATCGCCTTCAGGTCACTTTCATTCACAGAAATATTATGGATACTATACTCCGGATCGCTGTAACGATAGTATTTTCTTTCGTAGACTTCAATAGGCGCTTCATATCCGAATTTTTCACTCCGCATATTCTGAAGATCAAGCTGAACGGTTCTCTTACTCACATAAGATTCTTTTCCCTCAAACTCAAATAATGCTTCCGAACATTCATCAATCAGATCTTCCAGCGTATACTTTCTGTATTTATTTTTAAGACATTTATCTAATGTCTTATATCGGATCAGAGCATTTTTATTGGATGACATACCTTAGTGTTTAATGATTGGTGTTTTTTTTAAGCAATATGCTTTTATTTCTGCTCTTTTCTTGAATATTACTTCTCTCTCAAAGCATTTTCGTCAAAAGTAATCCCTTCCCAGCCGAATTTCATAAAATTTCGGATATTCTGATGATCGGTTCCTTCAGGATTCTTTAAAACATCTTCTCTGTAAAACTCACCAAAAAGCCAAAGGGTTTGTTCTTTGGTCAGATCCTGAATACTTGCAAAGCTGAAAACTTTACACGAACCATTGTTCTGCCCTGCCTGATTGGTTGTATCTCCGTTTTGAAAAGCAGTAGGAGTAAATTCATAATGTTCATCAATATGAGCGATCACATCATTAAACTGGATTGTTTCCGGGAAATGTTTTAATTGTTCTAATAATACCATGAGCCTTGTTTTTTTAATTTTATACTTTTTTATGAGTCTGCCAGTGGGCTTTTCGTCTTTTTAATAAGTTTTTGTAAAAATAATTAAAATTTCTTTATCTACGCAAAACTATTGCGCAATAATGATATTACTTTGCATCATCAAAATGAAACAAAATGGAATTTAATGGAAATCATTTAATCGAATTAGGATATAGACCAGCAAAATGGTTTAAAGATGCCATTAGCTATATCAACGGGAATCATCTGGATGAGCATCAGATCACAGAATATCTGGTACAGTTCAAACAGCCGGATCTTATTCCGCTTCATGAAACAGCTAAAGATTTTATGATCAACATACGTGCAGAACACGAAAGTGAGAATGATAATGTGGAAAAAGTAATCAAAACCATGAAAGTTCTGATGAAAACTCCCACTCTGATTAGCGGAGCTTTAATGCCGGATGCCTGCCCTACAGGTCCTGAAGGTCAGATTCCCGTAGGAGGTGTGGTAGTGGCAAAAAATGCCATTCACCCAGGATTCCATAGTGCTGATATCTGTTGTTCTGTAATGTTGACGGATTTTGGAAAAACCAATCCTAAAGATGTTTTGGACGCAGCACATTCGATCACTCATTTCGGATACGGAGGAAGACCAAGAGGAGAGCAGATGCCGATGTCTCAGGAACTTATGGATGCTTTCAGAGAAAATGAATTCTTACAAGATGAAAAACTGATCAGCATTGCCCGTTCGCATATGGGAACTCAGGGAGACGGAAACCACTTCCTTTTTGTTGGAATTTCTAAAAATACAGGAAA
>CBFQYI010000169.1:0-8813 GCA_965720825.1 uncultured Chryseobacterium sp.
AAGTTAGGAAAACACAACGGAAACTTAGGAAACGCTGAATTTATGAGCTTAATTGCTGAACTTGATGCTATTCCTAAGAAAATTGAAGAAGTGTTGAATACCACTCATGAGCTTACGCAGAATATTGCAAAAGATTTTGTGAAAGCTACTAATTTCCTTTATTTAGGAAGAGGATATAATTATCCTGCAGCCTTAGAAGGAGCCTTAAAATTAAAAGAAATTTCTTATATCCATGCAGAAGGATACCCGGCTGCAGAAATGAAGCATGGTCCAATTGCTCTGATCGACGAAAATATGCCGATTGTAATTATAGCACCTAGAAAAGGCCACTATGATAAAATTGTAAGTAACGTTCAGGAAATTAAAGCGAGAAAAGGAAAAATTATCGCTGTAGTTAATAAAGGAGACCGTCAGGTGAGTGAAATGGCAGATTATGTTATCGAAATCCCTGAAACTTCAGAATGTTTCTCACCGATCGTTGCTTCCGTACCTCTTCAACTGCTTGCTTATTATATTGCAGTTTATAGAGGAGCCAACGTAGATCAACCGAGAAACCTTGCAAAATCTGTTACCGTGGAATAAAAAGTTGTTGTAAATAAAATAAATTTAGATTTCTTCCGTTATTTCAAAAAAAATCTTAAAAGTTTCTTAAAAAAATTATATATTTACGGCTTAATTATAAAAATTAACATGAAAAGGATATTTCTTTTATTATTGTCTGCGTCGGTAGCATCGGTATCTTGTTCAGGTGGTGGCAGCTCTTCTGTAGGGAAGCCAGGAACAAAAGGAGAATTGATACCAAGAGAAAAAACTAAATCATTTGTTGCGGAAAGACCATACGGAATGGTCGCAATTCCTGCAGGTTCATTTGTTGCTGGTTTAGCAGACCAGGATCCAACAAATACTCCTGAAAAAGCAGCATTGAAGACAGTTACTGTTTCTTCTTTCTTCATGGATGAAGCAGAAACTACCAACTCGGAGTACAGAGTATTTATCAATTATGTAAGAGACTCTATCGCGAGAACTTTACTTGCTGAAGCTGCCGGAGAAGGTGGTGATGAAGGCGGACGTAAAGGAGCTAGCATAGGAGATTATGCATATCTTGCTAAAAAAGAAGAAAATTTAACACCTTATCAAGAATATATGGAAGGCCAGGGTGGCCGAGAAGACGGAAGCTATGATGCCAGCAAAAGATTAGATTGGAAAATTCCTTTACACTGGAGCACATCAAAATATCCGGATGTAGAATACGCAGAAGTTTTAGAGTCTCTGTATCTACCTTCTTCTTCAAGAATCGGAAACGAAAGAATTTTAGATGTAAGTAAGCTGAAATATACTTACCGTTGGGGAGATATGGACGCTGCAGTTGCAGATAACGAAAGAGGAGCTAATTACCTGAAAAGCGAAAGTATCGCGATTTATCCTGATACTACAGTTTGGGTAAAAGATTTCCACTTTGCTTACAATGAGCCATTGTTTGAACAGTATTTCTGGCACAAAGCTTACAAAGACTATCCTGTTGTTGGGGTTACCTGGGATCAGGCAAGGGCTTATTGTAACTTCAGATCTAAATTGAAAACAGATTACAACGAAAGTTTAAAAAGAAAAAAACAAAGACCATTAGAGTTCCGTCTTCCAACAGAAACTGAATGGGAATATGCTGCAAGAGGAGGTATGCAAAATGCTACTTACCCTTGGGGTGGTCCATATTTAATGGACGACAGAGGTTGCTATCTGGCTAACTTTAAGCCGAAAAGAGGTAACTATATGGAAGACGAGAAAAAAGGTACTTATACATATACAGCTCCAGTTAAGAAATTTAAGAAAAATGGGTTTGGGTTATTTGATATGGCTGGAAACGTTTCTGAATGGACACTATCTTCATTTAACAATTCTTCTTCAGGATTCTCTTCTACATTAAATCCTTCTACTAAAGATAAGTTGGATACTAAGAAATCTGTAAGAGGTGGATCTTGGAAAGATATAGGATATGCACTAATGACAGGTGCTAGAGATTGGGAAAGAAAAGATTCCGCAAGAAGCTATATCGGATTCAGAACTGTACAGGATATTCCTGAAGCAGCTGTTAAACCAAGAAGAGTTAACAGAAATTAATCAGACAATTTTTCAATAACAATTTTATTTAACATTAAAAAAACTAACTCAATATGTTTAAGACTAAAGATGCTTGGATGAATTTCTTTTATTCATTCGGTGCTGCAATTGTAATTCTTGGAGCTTGGCTTAAAATTACTCACATTACCTTGGGACCTATTAACGGTAACATCGCTCTTACCGTAGGACTTATTACTGAGGCGATTATCTTTATCATCTTTGCATTTGACCCTCCAAAAACTGAAGAGTCTTATGCCTGGGAAAATGTTTATCCTGAGTTATTAGATAAACATGCGAATCCAAATCCTTTACACTCTAATGTAACAACTAAAAATACAGGTGCTCAATTTGCTGAATTAGAAAACTCTCTTTCTAACAAATTGGATAAAATGCTTGAAGATGCCAGATTAGACGTTCAATTATTTGAAAGATTAAGAACAGGAATTGATAAATTCTCAAACTCTGTTGATCAAATCAATCAAACTGTAGACGTATCTGCTTCTACTCATAAATATAACGACCAATTAAATAAAGCAGCTCAGCACATGGAAAGCATGAATGCTCTTTATGCAATGCAACTTGAAAGCGGTAAGAGACAATCTGAATTTGCTAACAAGTATGTTGCAGATATGCAGAAATCTGCAGAGCAATCTGAGAAATTCAATCAAGAGCTACAAGGTTTAACATCTAATCTTAATAACTTAAATAGAGTTTATGGTGGTATGCTAACTGCTATGAAGTCTTAATTCCTAACCATTTCTAAATTTAACTACTTAATCAAAAAACAAAGAAAAGAGAATGGCACAAGGAAAACAGACCCCTCGTCAGAAGATGATCAACCTAATGTATTTGGTGTTCATCGCGATGATGGCCCTAAATATTGATGCAGAAATCATCAGATCATACTATGACTCTACCAGAGCATTGAATGAAACCAGAACTTTAACAGAAAAAAAGAACGAGAAGATTTTTGAAAGAACGTTGGAAGCTAAGGCCCAGCAAGTTCCGGATACCTATGCGCAGCCTTGGTCTCAGTACAAAGTATTGAAAACCAAAATTGATGTATTGGTGAAATCTGCTCAGGATATTAAAGATTTGTTGAAAAAACAATCTGAGTTTCACGATAAAGATAAGGACGGAAAAGATATTGACGTAAGTGAAAACTTTGCTGCATTGAACAACAACGAAGCAACTACTGAATATTTCTTCAAAGAAGGAGACGAAAATACTCCATCTAAGAATGCATTAGACCTGAAAGCTAAAATTGATGATGTAAGAAACTACATCAATGCTACTTTCGGAAACAATGCTCAGTTGCAGGATTTAGTTGCAAGAGCTAACAAGTCTCTTATTGCGGAGTATCCGAAAGGAACGTCTCCAAATGAAAAAACTTGGTTCCAGAATAAATTTTATCATCAGCCGCTAATTGCTGCAATATCTAACTTGGAGATTATCCAAAATGATGCCAGAAACGTTCAGTCTGATGCATTGGCATTATTACTTCAGGAAAAAGTAGATGCGAGTATTAAATTCTCAAGCTACGAGCCTATCGTTTCAGGTCCGATTGATATCCAGGCAGGAAAACAGGCTGAAGTAAAAGTAATGTTAGGTACTTATTCTAACAGTAATAAGATCAGTATTTCTGGAGTAAGTAAAGTAGAAAATGGTAAAGGTTCTATCGCTATTTCAGGTTCTGGAATAGGTGAACATAAATTGGGAGGTACTATTACATTAACGGATGCTTCTGGTAAGCCGCAATCTTTCCCTTGGACTCATACTTATAATGTAATTGCAGGACCAAGAGAAGTAAAACTTGAAAAAGGATTATTACTTGCTGCAGACAAAATGAATGTAATGTACAGAGGACTTGAGAACCCTGTTTCAGGATCAATCTTAGGTGCTGACAATTCTAAACTTTCATTATCTGCTCCGGGTGCATCTGTAAGAAGTACAGGTCCAGGTAAATGGAGTGTGAAACCAACTTCAGGTAATGTTGTTAAATTAACATTATCAGGAATTGATCCTTATGGAAAATCAGTATCTCAGGTATTTGAATACAGAATTAAGAACGTTCCGCCTCCAAGAGGAGAAATGAGAGGACAGAATGTATTGTCTATGCCGGCAACTTCTATTCCTAATCAGTCTGTTCAAGCAGCAATCCCTGACTTTGACTTCCCGGTTTCATTTACTGTAACTCAGTTTATGGTAAGAGTACCAGGCAGAGCAGCGCTTCTTGTTCATGGTAACTCTCTGGATGAAGCAGCAGGTTTAGTGAAGAATCTGAGAACGGGAGATGTGGTTTCTATCTTTGATATTAAAGCAACAGCTCAGGGTCTTGACGGTCAGATTATTAAAAACATTACTCCTATAATCATTAATGTTCAATAGGACTAAAATTGTAATTTATTATGAAAAAATATATTAGCACCCTTTTAGTATTAGTTTCGGGATTTGCTTTTTCCCAGACTATTCTGAACGCAGCTTCTCCGGAAGAGTTCAGACAGATGAGAGCAGAAAACAAACAGAAAGTTGGTGATACTATTGTAGATAAAACAGTAAAACCTCTTGAATATGGTTTTGTTGAAGACAAAGATATCCTTAAGAGTATGTTTGTATGGGAGATCATTGATATGAATGATAAGATCAACCAGCCATTCTACTACGATAATCCGGATGGTCTTCTTGCTACACCTACAAGATCTCTATACCAATTATTATTGGATGCTGCTTTGAGCGGTAAGATTGAGCAGGTATATGATGATGAAAACTTTACCGTAAAACTTTCTCCGGAAGGAATTCAGAAGAGATTGGAAAAAGTAATCATCAATGATGCTGCTATTGATATCTTAAACTCTGGAAGACAACTTACAGAAGCAGAAAAGAAACAATATACTGACGTATTTAAGACGACTACTGATAAAGTAAAAGTTCTTAAAATCATGGGTATGTGGTTTATTGATAAGAGAGACGGACAAATGAAATACAGACCTCTTGGTATTGCTGCAATGGGACCAGATCCTGCAGTACAGGGAGTTATTGGTCCGGATGGTAAGCCTATTGCAAGTAATGATGAGCTTATTGATCTATTCTGGATCTATTATCCAAGTGCTCGTGATATCTTAGCAAACAATTTTGTTTTCAACAGAAAAAATTCCTCTGCTGACTTATCTTTCGATGATGTTATCAATGCAAGAAGATTCTCTTCTATCATTTATAAATCTTCAGCTGGTTTAGGAGACGGTACAATTAAGGATTATATTCCTAAAAATGCCGATGAACAACTGGAAGAAAGCGATAGAATCAAAGCGCAGATTCTTGAAATGGAAAATGATATGTGGAATTACTAGATTTCACTTGATATTTATAGAAAACCTGAGTATTTTTACTCAGGTTTTTTTATTATGAGAAATGTAGATTATATTATTGTAGGAGACGGATATGCAGGGCTTTTCTTGGCTCATCAGCTGATTAAAAATAACAAGTCTTTTGTGATCTTTACGGAAGGAAGAAAAAGCGCTTCTCAGGTTTCAGCAGGAATTATCAATCCTGTTGTTCTAAAGAAGTTTACCACATTCTGGAAAGCACAGGAGCAAATAGATTTTCTTAAAGACAGTCTTAAAGAAATAGAATCATATACCGGAGAAAATTATTTGATCAACGCTCCCATTCACAGAATTTTCCATGACGAAAATGAACAGAATTTATGGTTGAAAAAATCGGCAAATGAAGAATTATCGCATTTTCTTGATCAAAATTTCGATCGTTTAAATGTAGTAAAAAACGACTTTCTTACCGGAAAGGTGAATCAATCTGCAAGGCTTAATGTTAATGGGTTTTTCAGTGGTTTATTCAATTATTTTGAAAAAAATGATCATCTGGTAAAAGAAAAATTCGATTATTCAAAACTGAATCCATCAGAATCGGTATATAAAGATTTTACATTCAAAAATATAATCTTCTGTGAAGGAATGGGTGTGAAGGATAATCCATACTTTTCAGAGATTACAGTAAACCCGAACAAAGGTCACCATATAAAAGTGAAGCTTTCTCAACCGATTCCGGAAAACATAACCATTAAAAAGAAACACTTTTTATTTCCAACCGGAAACGGATTATATTTTTATGGAGGAACTTATGACAGAGAGCAGCTTCACCATCATATTGATGAATCAGCAGTTGCACAGCTGGTGAAAGGGCTTTCAGAATTTTATCCTTATGATTTTGAAGTAGAAGAAGTACATTTTGGATTCCGCCCGACTGTAAAAGACAGAAGACCTATCATAGGAAGGCACGATACATTCAGTAATCTTTATGTCTTTAATGGACTTGGAGCCCGTGGGATTCTTAATGGGTGCTATTTTTCAAGAGATCTGTTCCGCTTTATGGAAGAAGATATTCCATTGCATGATGAAGTTTCATGGAAGAGATTTCAATAGTGTATATTAGTATTGATATTCAAGGTGAAAATTTATGAATGAAAATATATTAGGTATAGTGGCCGGGGTTCTTACTTCCGTTTCAATGATTCCACAACTTATAAAGGTAATCAGAGAAAAGAATGTAGAAGATATTTCTTTACTCATGCTCCTGGTTCTGATTTCAGGACTCTCTTTATGGGTATGGTATGGCTTTGAAAAAGACGAACTCCCTATTATTATATCAAATGCATTTGCAGTTCTGGTGAATATCAGCCTTCTGATCTGTTATATAAAGTACAACAACAAAAAATAGAAATATCAATATAAAAAATACGCCTCATCATGATGAGGCGTATTTTATTTTTATTTAAGTGAGATTCAATTACTGAAGAACAAATTTAGCTAAAGGAGCCATTCTTGCTTTGTTTAAAGTAAGTGTATTTCCGTTTACAGAATAATTGTCTGCGGCAAGAATTGCTTTTGTAAATTGATTTTCAATATCAAGATCCTCGCAAGCCATCATCGTAGACATTCCCTGATTGAATTTAATTCTCATCATTTCAGGTTTGATCTCAAATGTTCCGCCTAAACCATTACATCCGGCATGTCCCTGGTATCTCATTCCATCCATTTCAAGTTTAAAATAAGGATTGTTTTTAGGATTCTTCAGTTCAATCGGCTTTCCGTTAAGCTCTGTAAGTTTCCATGTTTTTCCTGTAATATCAGTAGTTGCTTTTTGAGCATTTTGTGTTTTACATGAAACAACTAAAAATGTTGCGATAACAAGTGCCGATAAATAATAATATAAACTTTTCATAATGTTTATTTTTTTAATTTGAATTGCTAATCCCTATGCTAATACGATGCCATCTTTGCAGGACCAGACTCTTTTTTTGCCTGTTTAAGATGGAACAGAACCATATCCACATTCTTTTTCAGGAAGGTGATATTCCCTTTAATATCAGAGTATTGATATTCTTCATTAGAGGCTGTATATTCTGGTAAAGCATCACTTTTTTTAAGGTCAAAAGTTTTGCCGTTTAAATGTATTGTTGCCGTATTTTTGGTGTTGTTGATGGTTACTTCTATTTTTTCTCCATAGCTGTCAACATACACATTTTTTGAAATGTCATCTGTATTTTCTGGAGCAACAGCGGTAATGGTTTCAGCTTCTTTTCCGGGATGTTTACACGCTGTTAGGGAAATAATGGTCAATCCGAAAAGGACTGGTAATAATAATTTTTTCATAGTGATAAGTGATTTTAAAGTGTTTCATGAATTATGATGTTAATGCTATATAAATTTACAAATATTTTTAATAAATATATGTTAATTTTTCATAAAATAACAGAAAATTAAAGTTTTAGATAATTTAACTCACTGCTTTTGGAAACAAAATTCACAAAACAGAAGTAATAATTATTGAAGTAGATTAAGGATAACCGTTGTTAATTCAGGGTTTTTTAACGAACTTGTTTTCAGTAATATAATGTTGTTTTTTTTCATTATTCATTTGTTGTGTTAATTTTCGGCAAAAATAATTCAAAAAGAAGAGAGTAACAATAAGTTAATGTTAATAATTATAATTTATGATAAAGTTTAGGTTTCAATAGGGAAATTTTCAAAATAGAGTACCAAGCCACTTAAAATGTTCAAAAATGCAACAACTTTAAAATTAAAATTTCCTTAAATCAAAAAAAATGGCTTGATATTTGAAAATTGAAACTTGCACAGATGAGATGCCAGGATTGCTCGAATTATGCTTGAATAAACGAAATATTTAATATTTATCAATTTTTTACATTCAGCTAATTTAAAGAAGAGTTAAATTTTGTTAATCCATGATGATAATATCATAATCTGGGTGTACATTTGCAACTTCAAAATGAGAAACTTCGTAGTATATTTTTTAACCGGTCTTTTTCTACTCTTTGTAGTAGAAAGCAGACTTGATGTTAAGACGCTCCGAAACGACTATAACGGTCATGTTTCTCATCATATGCCGAAAAGAGCCAACCGCCTGAATCAGACTTTTGAAAAACTCTCTGTTCAGCAGATGGCCGATAATGTAGACAATTCCACTTTAGAACTTACCGAAGATGATTTTCAGCTGTCTGATGTATGGCAGGCTGTTATTGTTTTTGCGGGAGTTTTTTCTTTAGTCTATATTTTTGGATTAAAAAGCTATAAACGCTCCAAGCCGGATATTCATGGTTTTGTTCTTGGTTTAGCTACCAGAAGATTTATTCTTATCCGCTCCATTAGAATCTAAAATTTCTC
>CBFQYI010000170.1:0-8807 GCA_965720825.1 uncultured Chryseobacterium sp.
CAGATTATAATATTGCTAAACATTACGCTGATCGCTACCTCACAACCCAAACTGATCTCGATTATACTATTTTGCAACCCGGAGGACTTAAAGAAGAGCAAGGAACAGGAAAAATAGAGACCAATGTTACTAGCCCGGGAACTAATTCTATTGCTAATGTTGTTGATACCCTTGTCGCAGTATTGGAAAATAATTCAACAATTGGTAAGGTTATTTTGATGCGTGATGGAAATACACCGATTGATGAAGCACTTAATCAACTTGGATAAAAAGGCTGTATTCAATTAACTGAATATATTGGCTTCCTATCTTACTTAATCTTCACTTTTCCCATTAATTTTTGAATCTTATTAATGGAGAAACTTCAACATTATACTTCTCAATTTTTCACTTCTGAAAAGGACTAATTAGTCAAAATATTTGAGCTAATTAGAAAAGCTGTCACATTTTCGTCATCGTACCTTTGTTATAGAAAAAGAGCTTAATTATTCTGTCTGACAAGACAGTAATATATGCTTATAAAAATTATAACATTCGGGTAAACAAGATGATTTATGAAAAACATTCAAGAACAAAAAAATATGAATTCTGGTTCCGCAAATTCTAATCCAGATGGGTTAAGGCAAAACATCGGAAAAATATCGAAAATGATACTTTCTTCAATACCAACGGTAGCAATTATCTCAGCCTTTACCGTTGGAGGATTATTAATTTCATGTCAAGGTAAAAACAATCAAAATAATAAAACAGAAGTTATGCAAAACAATCAAGAACAAAAAGAAGCTATCCTAAAGCCAATAGATTTATATGTTGAAGCAGGAAGAAAAGGCGATGGCAATATTGCTAAACCGGCATTCGCATCGACTGCAACTATGTCATGGTCTGAAGCCGGAGCATTGAAAAGTGTACCAATACAGGTGCTTTTTGACGGATTTTCCGCAGCAGAGCCAATGGAAGCAAATTACAAACTGACAACTTTAGATGCAGAGGGAGATGTAGCAATAGTGAGAATCGAATCTCAGTTTGGAGCCAACAAATATGCCGATATGTTTACACTGGTAAAAGACGGTAACGATTGGAAAATTATCAGTAAAATTTATCAAACCATAAAATAATGTCAGCAAATAAAAATATCAACACCGTTCAGGATTATGAAGATGTCTTAGCGGCAATGGAAGGCTATGTTCACGGATTAAAAACAGGAAACGTAGCAGAATTAAAAAAGACCTTTCACAAGGATGCGATCATGTATGGTCATTTAGGACGTGATCTGTCGCAAGGAAGTATAGATAATCTGTACACCTATGTGGAGAAATTTGGCGCGGCGCCCAATATCAAAACCAATCTTACGGTTTTACACAAAACACCCACTACAGCAGTTGTTCGTATCGAAATGGAACACGATGCTGCCGATGAAAATTTTACAGATTTCCATTCATTGATCAAAATTGATGGAGCTTGGAAAGTTGTTGCAAAACTTTTTCATCTCTACGATAAATAATTAAAAATCATTCTGTAAAAGTTTTACAGGGAGCTTCATATGGCTTCCAGTGGGAACTTTTGTGTCAAAAAAAATAAAATGTCAAAATTATTCAGTCCGTTAGCGGTTAAATCAGTTACGTTTAGAAATAGGATTATCACTTCTCCAATGTGTATGTACATGGCCGAAGATGGCTTTACAAGTGATTGGCACTTGGTTCATTATGGTTCGAGAGCAATGGGAGGCGCAGGTGCAGTAATGCTGGAAGCAACAGCTATTAGAGCTGACGGACGTATTGGTGTTGGAGATTTGGGAATCTGGAAAGACGAACATATTGAAATGCTTACCAAGATCACGTCATTTATAAAAAGTACCGGATCTGTTCCTGCAATTCAATTGGCGCATGCCGGTAGAAAAGGAAGTACGTGGACTTCAGGACGTGAGAGCCGCACGTTAATGCCCGATGAAGAAAATGGGTGGGAAGTGATTGCACCTTCTGCTATTGCATTTTCTCCAACAATGCAAACACCCCGCGAAATGACTTTGGAAGATATCGAAGAACTTCAACAAGCCTTTGCGGATGCTGCCGCGAGAGCGTTAAAGGCTGGTTTTGAAATGATCGAAATTCACAGTGCGCACGGTTATCTGATCAATGAGTTTTTATCGCCCATTCCAAACAAAAGAACCGATCACTATGGCGGAAGTATTGAAAACAGAACAAGATTTTTATTTGAAATCATAGATAAAGTAAAAGCAGTATGGCCTTCTGAACTTCCAATTGCTGTTCGTATTTCGGCTACAGACTGGATGGAAGATGGCTGGAACATTGATGATTCAGTTTGGTTAAGCAAAAAATTAGCAGGGAAGGGAATTGACATTGTTGATGTTTCTTCCGGAGGCACCGTTCCGAATGCTAAAATTACAGTAGGCTCAGGTTATCAATTACCATTTGCAAGTAAGATTAAACGTGAGTTGAAAAACCAATTATTAGTGGGAACAGTCGGTATGATAACCAGCGCACATCAAGCCGAAACGATCTTGACCAATGGAGATGCTGATCTTATTTTCATAGGTCGAGAACTTTTACGAAATCCTTATTTTCCTTTAGACGCTGCAAAACAGCTTCGTTCGGAAGTTCCTGTTCCGAAACCTTACGAGCTTGCCTTTTAACATCAAAAAACAAATTTTATGAATATTTATTTAACCGTTGTCGTAAAGGCAAAGCCTGAGCATGTGCAAGAGATAAAAGACCTTCTATACAGTCTCCCGGAATTATCTAAGAAAGAAGAGGCCTGTATCGAATATGATGTCCACCAGAGTATTGATGATGAAAATACTTTTATCCTTAATGAAAAATGGGGAAGTGTAGATGGCTTAGATCTCCATAATGAGCAATCATATTCAAAGGAGTTTTTTGCATCATTTGATAAATTACAAGAGCAACCGATTATTTATCGATCCAAATAATTCTGAGTCGAATTTATAATCGTTTATAAAATTTAGAAATATGAAAAAATTAAAAGAGTCAGTCACCATTATTACTGGGGCATCTTCAGGAATTGGTGCTGCAACAGCATTAAAATTAGCCAAAGCCGGAACCAGTATTGTTTTGGTATCCAGAGCTGATGATAAAATAGGGAAAGTTAAACAACAGATTCAAGATGAAGGGGGTAAAGCTGAGATCTTTGTTGCCGATGTAACAGATATTGAGCAAATGAAAACGATGGTTGATTTTGCCATTGAGAAATTTGGAAGGATAGATAACTTGGTTAACAATGCTGGTCTGATGTTATTTTCACAATGGAAGGACGTCGCGATTGATGAGTGGAATGCAATGATTGATACCAATATCAAAGGTTATCTGAATGCAATTGCAGCAGTTCTTCCTAAAATGTTGGAGCAGAAATCCGGTCATATTGTCAATATGGGCTCTGTGGCAGGAATCAATATCGACGTCGGTGCAGGTATCTATCACGGGACTAAATTTTTCGTTCGGGCAATTACCGAAAGTTTAAGAAAAGAAGTTTCTGTTCATAAAGGAATTAAGATAAGCTTGATAAGTCCGGGAGTGATTAACACTGGATGGGCAGATAAAGTGACCAATAAGGAAGGGGCGGAAATCGCGGCAGAGCTGAACAAGCAGGCTATTGAACCTGAAGACATTGCTAATGCTGTGTTATTTGCATTTGATCAACCTGATAATGTCAACGTGAATGATATTGTTATCAGCCCAACTTTGCAAGACTGGTAATATTTAATAAAAAAAGAATTTTTAAGTAATGAATAAATATAATAAGCTATTTTCTCCCTTAGCATTTGACAAAGGAATTAGTTTAAAAAATCGATTGGTAATGGCACCCATGACCACTTGGGCATCGAATGAAGATTTTACCATTTCCAATGAAGAAGTCGAATACTATCATAAAAGAGTTAATGGGGTAGGATTGGTGATTACAGGATGTACCCACGTAACAGCAAATGGTATTGGTTTTACGCATGAATTTGCAGGATACGACGATACTTTTCTTCCAAGTCTGAAGAAGCTGGCCAAAGCAGCCCAAAGTGGTGGAGCTTCCGCAATTCTACAGATGTTTCACGCAGGAAATAAAGCAATTCCTGGTCTGATTCCCAATGGTGAAGTGGTAAGTGCAAGTGCTGTTTCAAGTGGGCCAATACTGCTTTCTGATAAAGAAAATCTTCCGAAAGAATTGAATGAAAATGAGATTCTGGAAATCATCAAAGCATTTGGAGAAACTACCAAAAGAGCGATCGAAGCAGGTTTTGATGGTGTTGAGATTCACGGAGCTCACGGGTTTTTACTTCAGAATTTCATATCCCCTTTTTTCAATAAAAGAAATGACCAATGGGGAGGTTCTCTTGAAAATCGTTTGAGACTTAGCCTTGAAATTGTTCGAGAAGTTAAAAAAGTAGTTTTAGAATATGTTGATCGTCCGTTCTTAATTGGTTACAGAATCTCGCCTGAAGAAATACCTCAACAAACCTATGGACTTCAAGATACTTTCATTTTAATTGATAAGTTGATTGAAGAAAAGATTGATTATCTACATTTCTCTTTGCTGGATGCTGTCAATCAAAAACCAATTGATTCAGAATTTTCAGATGAGCCAATATCAGTTGTACTCAACAATTATGTAAACAACAGAGTTCCTGTTCTTGTTGCCGGAGGTATTACAACACCTGCAATGGCAAATCAGGTTTTAGAATATGGTGTTTCTATGGTGGCAATAGGCAGAACCTTGGTTATCAATCCGGATTGGGTGGAATTGGTTGAAAGTGGGGAAGAAGAAAAAATTGTTTCAAACCTTAAACTTGATACGGTGGAAGACAAAAAAATTCCCTTGAAAATGATGACAATATTTGAAGCATTAGAAGGTTGGGTTCCATTGGAGTCTAAAACACTTTAAAAAACATTAATCTGCCTTATTCTGTTATCAAAGTAATAAAAAATGACGCCAACTGTCTTAAGTTGGCGCCATTTGGCTTTTGGTGACCTCGACAGGATTCAAACCTGTAACCTTCTGAGCCGTAATCAGATGCGCTATTCAGTTGCGCCACGAGGCCGTTTGTTATCTTGTTGTTTAACGGTTGCAAATATACCACTTTTTTCCGTTCTTTGGAAGATGAAACAGAGAATTTTACTTTTATTTACAGTTTTAGCTCTAACGGCCTGTAAAAGAGAATCAAAAATTTCGTCCTCAGATTGGACAAATATCTCAAATCGCACCCAATACAAGGAACAGGACGGAAACCTGGAGTTGAAATCGGGGAATTTTACTTATAATTTTAAGCAGAATCAAACTCCTTTCAAGAAAATAATCCTGCTGAATGCTAGTATGGCAGGGTATATTTCAGAGCTTGGGGCAGAAAATGTAATCATAGGAGTTTCCAGTCCGGAATATATTTTTTCAGATAAAATTCAGAATCTGATCAAGGAAGGGAAAATACAAAATGTAGGAAGCGAACAGAAATATGATGTAGAAAAGATCATCTCTATGAAACCGGATGCTATTTTTACCAATCACATTGCCAGTTTTGATAATACCTATGAGCTTTTAAAGAATAACGGCATTCAGGTAATATTTCTGGATGAATACATGGAACAGAAACCTTTGGAAAAAACAGCTTATATTAAACTTTTTGGAGAGTTTTTAGGAAAAGAAAAAGAAGCTGAAGCTAAATATCAGGAAGTGGAGAAAAACTACAGTGATCTGAAACAGCTTGCGTCAAAAGCAAAAGAAAAACCTGTTGTGCTTGCCAATGAGATGTATGGAGATGTTTGGTATCTTCCGGGGGGAAAAACTTCTGTGGCTCATTATATTTCGGATGCCAATGCCCATTATATCATGAAGGATAATAAAGACGAAAAAGCATTGACAATGAGCTTTGAGGAAGTATACGCCAAAACAGGAGGTGTTCAGTATTGGGTAAATGCAGGAAGCCACACTTCGAAAAAAGAAATGCTGGGCATGAATCCTTTCTATGGAAAGCTGGATGTATTCCATAAAGGAAAGATCTATACCATTGCAGGAAAAGAAAAACTGAAAGCGAATGATTTCTTTGAAAGCGGTGTGGTAAGAGCAGATTTGATCCTTAAAGATTATATAAAAATCTTTCATCCTGAACTTTTACCCAATTATCAGCTTACTTACATGAAAGAATTGCAGTAACTCATACTATTTGCTTATTTTTGCCTTTCCTTTTTATCAAGTTATGTGGAAAAAAATTAAACAGCTTATCTTCATCATTCTTGTTTTGAATGTAGTTTTTATCATCTGGGGCCGATTTTTTAATCCGCCAATTACTCTTACTCAGATAGGAGGACTTTTTGAATATGGAAAACTGCATAGAGACTACATTTCCTATGACGAAATGGGAAGTAATGTGAAAAAAGCCGTAATTGCTTCTGAAGATCAGAAGTTCTTTGATCATGACGGCTTCGATTATACGGCCATTGAAAAAGCCATGAAATATAATGAGAAAGGCAAAAAAATAAGAGGAGGAAGTACCATTTCCCAGCAAACAGCAAAGAATGTGTTTCTTTGGCAGGGCAGAAGCTGGGTAAGAAAAGGACTGGAAGCGGTGTATACTTTCATCATCGAAAAAGTATGGACTAAAGATATTATCCTTGAAAGATACCTGAATTCCATAGAAATGGGGCAAGGTGTATTTGGTGTAGAGGCTGCTGCTCAATATTATTTTGGAAAATCATCCAAAGACTTAAGTGCCTCAGATGCAGCGTGGATTGCTGCTGTATTGCCTAATCCAAAGAAGTATGATCCTAAAAATCCATCCCCCTATTTAAGAAAGAAACATAATTGGATTATGAGACAGATGAGGAATGTGAGTTTGAAATAGTATCTTTGTACTAATGAAATTCTTTAATTCCAGCACAAATTTTGAGTCAGTTCTTAAAAAATACTTTTCTTTTAAGAACGAAACCCTTTCTTTAGAACCCTTTGCAGAGTTTTTAGAGACGATAAAAGAGGCAGACTTTACAGATGTGCTCAATTTTTTCAGAAGCAATCCTAATTTTGCTGAGAACTTTAAAAATTATATCCACAATATTTTTAGAGGAAGGCCTTTCAACCTTTCACTGACAGAAGCGAATATTCTTTCAGAAAATGCCTTCTTTCCGGAGCTTAAAAAAAGAATACTGAATAAGGTTCTGCCACCCGTTGAAAACGAAAATACGGTATGGTACATGATCGATAATGTCAGTATGAGGCCGAAAAAGGATTTGAAATATCTGCATAACCTTCCTGAAAATGAGATCAATGAATTTTTAAATATGTTGGGAGCTTCGGATTTTATTATCCGCCCTAACGTTAAAAAAGAACTTATTTTCTCTATGAACATCCTTTCCTGGAGGGTAACAGGAATGGCGATGGAAGTGGAAGTGGTGAGAATGGCCCCTCAATACAGAAATTTAGACAATCCGTTTCTTGCCCTTCAGAATGAGCTGGAAACATTAGCTGATGATCTGGTTAAAGATCAGGAATTACAATTGCATTCAAAAGACAGCCGATATAAGCAGATCAAAATCTACGCAGAACAATGCCAGGAGTTTGTGAATATTGCTTTTAAAAATTCCGCCAAATATGGTATTTCCGGGAAGATTAATCAATCTCTGTTAAAAATCCGTCAGCAGACTGAAAGAATATATGAAATCGTTCAGTTATTGGTTATTGATACCGATGAAGATATTCAGATAAAATCTAAGCAGTTGATTTTTAATATTCTGAGTTATAAATCTCATAAGAATAATATTTCAGATCTCATCAACGACAGTACGAGGTTGATTTCACACCTTATTACCAATCACACCGCAGAAACCGGAACTCATTATATTACCTCTACCCGAAAAGAATATATGACCATGTTCTACAAAGCGAGTGGTGGTGGTATTATCGTAGGGGCGCTTTGTGTTCTGAAAATGCTTTACGGATACATCCCGGGAAGTGATTTCTCACATGCCTTTCTGTATTCCATGAACTATGCGATGGGATTTGTGATGATTTATCTGATGGGTTTTACGCTTGCCACAAAACAGCCGGCTATGACTGCTGCCACGATGACAAAAGTATTATCTGAAGAAGGAAATGCTCAAAGAAATAATACGGAATTTGCCCATTTGGTATCCAAGTTGTTCAGAAGCCAGTTTATTGCCTTTGTAGGAAATGTATTGCTTGCCTTTCCGGTAGCACTGGCCATTATTTACGGTCTGGATGTGTTTTTCTCCCAGAACCTTGCTGTAGAACGTTCTGATAAATTGTTAAAAGATCTTGATCCTTTTAAATCAAAAGCCATTCTGCATGCCAGTATTGCCGGATTCTATCTTTTTATTTCCGGGATTATTTCTGGAAATATCGGGAATAACTCTGTGTTTTACCAGATTCCGGAAAGAATTGCCAAAAACCTTTCCATCAGAAACTTTTTCGGGAAGAAATTTGCAAAAGGACTTTCAAAATATTATGCTAAAAACTGGCCGGGAATCATTTCCAATTTCTGGTTTGGGGTTTTCCTTGGAGCAACAGCTCCGGTCGGAATGTTTTTCGGACTGGATCTGGATATCAGACACATTACCTTTGCAGCCGGAAACTTTGCTTTAGGATTATATGGAAAAGATTTCTCTGTAGATTCCTATACATTCTGGATGTCTTTTGTAACGGTATTTCTGATTGGTTTCTTCAACTTCCTGGTAAGTTTCAGTTTGTCGATGTTCCTGGCATTCAGGTCAAGAAAAATGAATTTCGGACAGGTAAGTGAGATCTATAAAGAGATTTTCAGATACTTTACGAAACATCCG
>CBFQYI010000171.1:0-8793 GCA_965720825.1 uncultured Chryseobacterium sp.
TATTTGGAATAAATCGTCACATTATAAAAATCTACTCCTTTTGTTCCTCTTTTTTCTTTAATAAAAAGAGTTTTATCTTTCACATCCACATCCAGATTGCTCGCCACATTCGGATAGGTTTCTATTTCTACAAAATTTTTCAGGCCTCTGGCATAAAATACACGGAATTTACCTTCCAGATCAAGGTTTACAAATTCCGAAACATCCACATCTTTCTTTTCAATATTTCCTTTTGGAGAAACTTTTCCACAGGAAACTACTGCCACCAGCATCAATGTGTATACAACTTTTTTCATATTTAATTTTAAATATTCTATATTATAATCGTAACGATCTTTACTGAAAATCTCTGAAAGCTTTTTTCATGTCTCTCACAGGACTTTCAATATTATTTTGAACAAAAATAGGATTAAAATTTCTAAAAATCTTTGTCTTTTGACAATAAAATACCTGATAATTTTCAATTTTTTGCTTTTCAGAAGAGACTATTTCTTATTATCAATTCCTTTTACTTTTTTATAAAACCATGTTTTAGGACTTCCCGCCATTGAAAATAAAAGAAGATCATTTTTACTTACCCAGGAAATTTTCATTGGGGTTATATTTTCATCGTCATTATATTTCATTTTCAACAGGTTGTTTTCTATCTGATAAGTTCCATTGTTCCCCATTGAACTGAAAGTTTTATCCTGATAAAAGGTCAGAACTCCTGTTCCATATCTGGAATTGTTTGTTTTATTTTTCAACGTATCCGTATTAGAAATTTCTCCATCATAAATATCAATAAACTCCCAAGAACCGGAAAGTTTATTTAATGAACATGAGACTGCAAAAAGTAAAAGAAAGTAAAAAAGAATAGATTTGATTTTAAACATCCGGATTAAAAGTTTTTATAAAATTACAAAAAGCACCCTGCTGACAGAGTGCTTTTCGTTATATTTATTCTTAAATCTGTAATAATTGATGATTTATTACAGCTCTTCTATGTTTAACTATTTTCAACAGAAGCACCATAAATGATTAAAGTCAAAAGGATTGCAACAATCGCGGCCCCAATAATTAAGGGTTTCCATATTGCTTTTTTCGGATACTTTTCTTCATCTGGAAAATATTTCGGCATAAAATAATAGGAAAGCAAACTTCCCCCTCCAAGGCCGCAAATATAAGCAAGTGAACTTTTAGGCTCTTCCGGAATATTGACAATAACTCCTGTGATAATTGTTAAAAGAACCGAAATTGCCAGTACGGTGTATGCTTCTTTCTTTTTGTTGACCTCTATTAAATTCTGGTATAACAAAACACCTCCGAAAAGTGCGGAAAGAAAAATAGAAAATCCTAAAATGGCTTTCTTAGAATAAATTTTCGGCAGCTTTTCTTCCATTATATCACTTCATCAATATTATAATTCTTATGCTCACGGTTGGTTCTGATGATCATTTCTCCTAAGAATCCTGCCACAAACAGCAAGCTTCCCATAATCATCATGGTTAATGCGATAAAGAACCATGGATTATTGGTGATTAAGTGTCCGTAGATTCCTCTTGCTACATCAATCAGTTTAGAAATTCCCAGCCAAAGTGCTGAAAGAAAACCAACAATAAACATTAAAGTTCCTACAGCTCCGAAGAAATGCATTGGTCTTCCTCCAAAACGGCTTACAAACCAAAGGGTTATCAAATCCAGGAAACCTCTTACAAATCTCTCAGTTCCGAATTTTGAAGTTCCGTAAGGTCTTGCCTGGTGCTGTACTTCTTTTTCCGTGATTCTTCTAAAACCTGCATTGGCAGCCAATACCGGAATATAGCGGTGCATATCTCCGTATACGTCAACAGATTTTACCACCTGTTTTTTGTAGGCTTTCAAACCACAGTTGAAATCGTGAAGATAAACCCCGGAAACTTTTCTTGCTGCCGCATTGAATAGTTTTGACGGAATATTTTTCGTCATTACATTATCAAAACGCTTCTTTTTCCAACCGGAAACGATATCATAATTATCATGAATCACCATATTATACAGTTCCGGAATTTCTTCCGGGAAATCCTGTAAATCGGCATCCATTGTAATCACTACATCACCGTTTGTTCTTTCAAAAGCAGCATGAAGTGCCTGCGATTTTCCATAATTTCTGGAAAATTTAATAGCGTGGATCTGAGGATACTGAACTTTCATATTTTCAATAATACTCCACGACAAATCCGTACTTCCATCGTCTACAAACCAGATCTCATAAGATAAGTTACTGGTTGTGCATACTTTATCAATTCTTGAAAAAAGCTCCTCCAGAGAGTCTTCTTCGTTCAGTAACGGAATAACTATAGATAAATTCATTTAATTTTAATAAAAATTAGTCTTGATTTGTTTCTTCGGGTTGATGTATCGTTCTTGTTCTGAAAAACGCTCCGAAAAACACCGACAAAACTACGTAAAATATAAGAATTGCTGCAAAGTATCCTGAAAAATGACTTGCGGTAAGCATATCTTTTCCTTTAACCGCCTCTGGCGTGAAGCTTTGCAATCTTTCTTTGTACTTCTGATCCAGCTCATCAATATCTTTCTGATGCTTCAGAATTTTTCTTGCAGAAGTATATTCTGTATCCAGTTCTGATTTTTGTCTTTGAACATATTGATAGTTCAACAGGCTTTTAGCTGCAGGATCTACAAAAGTTAAAAAAGCATAAATACTGAAAATGGAAAGAATTCCTCCGATGAACATCGGAACGAATGCTCTTTTAAAAGCTTCCTTAAATTTTACGACTCTATGGTTATTCCAAAACGATTTTACAGACCAGAAAGCAACTCCGGCATATAAAATAGGTAAAACAAAAGCATTGGCTTTCAAAGAGATATCAAAATAATTGATTCCTGAGAAAAAAGTATATACTACAAAGAAAACGATCATTGTAGCTATAAAAAGTATAATTCCTAGTGTTGATGGACTTTTCGTCATATTTAAATTTTTAAAAAAAGTTGAAAATTTTTCCCTCTAAATGTCAGGCGTTTAGCTTTACCACTGCATTTTTTCAACTAATTTTCTTTGATAAAGTTTTGAAGTTTATAAAATATTCCTACCTTTGCAACGGCAAGTCCTAAACAACCAGCTCCTGAGAATCCTCCAGGGTGGGAACGCAGCAAAGGTAATCGGTCGTAGCGGTGTGATTTAGGTAGCTTGCCATTTTTTTTTGTTTTAAAGTAAGAAGAGAGGTAATTTGATAATTATCTTTTTTTGTTTTTAATACCTTACGCATCATATTCATTTTTCTAATTTTCAGATTACCTCCGGTTTCGTTATTGATTAAAATTCGAAAGTCTCCCCCAATTTTGGTAAAACAAGTTCTACATTTTTATCAGCAAAATGTTGCAGTGCACTTTCATGATTGATTTCGATTGCAGGGAAAGTATCAAAGTGACATCCGATTACTTTAGGTGTTTTTAATAGCTCTGCTGCTGCAAAAGAAGCTTTTCTAGGGCACATTGTATAGTGGCTTCCGATAGGAAGAATAGAAAGGTCAATATTTCCATATAGTCTCGGGAACAGCTCCATATCAGCCATTACTCCTGTATCACCTGCCAAATAGATGTTCTTACCTTCAGGAAGTCTGAAGATATACCCCACTGGAACACCTCCATAGCTTCCATCCGGGAAAGAACTTGTATGGTGAGCCGGAACCATGGAAATTTTAAGATCGTTGATTTTTGCCGATCCTCCTAAGTTCACATCGTCTCTGTTTTTAGCCTGTTGGAAGTAACCGCATACTTCAGGAACTCCAATGATCGTAGCTTCCGGATAATGCTGCAATACTTCTGCTACATCGGCAATATGGTCACCATGTGCATGGGTTAACAAGATGTAATCGATTTTTTGAGCAGCGATATCAAAACCTGATTCTGCTTTTTTGTAGTTGTAAAAAGGGTCGCTTAGAATTGTTTTGTCCTTATACGTGAACAGGAAACAATTTTGCCCTAGGAATTGTATTTTCATTTTAAATTTAATTTCAATTATTATTAAACACAAATGACTCAAATAATTTCACAAAGAGCACAATGAGATTAGTGATATTCGTGAAAGCATTTGTGTCATCGGTGTTTTTTTAATTTATTATTTCGATGGGAATTTATCTTCAATTAATCTGAGATTAATTCCATGTTCCAGATAAGCTTTACAACCGTCTAAAACTGTTGTAAACCCTCCTGTATTGTCATTAATTACTTTTAACAGATCTTCGCCAGTCTGGCTGAATCCGTAGCTTTTAATGATAACAAGAGTTCCTTTTTCCATGGTTTTGAATTCATAGTCTACGTTTGTTGAAGGTTCTCCCCATCCTGTTCTGATCAGCTGATTCGGAATGATCTCGTGAACTTTCACTACGTTTTTCACGCCGTACATTTCCCATTCCCAGGTAACCGTCTTACCTTCTTCCAATTTTCCGGTCGATTTGGTAAACCAGAAATTCGTAGTTTTTTCAGGATTGATGAATGCTTCAAAAACATCTTCAACCGGTTTTCTGATAAGCATTTGAGCTTCAACATAGACATTAGAACTCATGATATACTATTTTGGATTAGTTAAATAAATTAAGTCCGGCAGCTGTAAGAATAGCCATTACAAAAGTCATGATCCCTACCTGCTTTAAATATTGATCTAATTCTTTCGGTTCTTTTACAGATAGAATCTTTCTTCTTAGTTTTGATAGTGGAAACAACAGAATCATTACGATGAAGACATAATAGTTTTGCTGTTGCATAAATCCATTCATTCCTAAAAATACAAGAATAAGCAATAATGGCAGCTGCAACAGAACCATTTCATAGATCATTGCATTTTTGAATCCGATTCTCAATGCAAAGCTGTTTTTCCCTGATAATCTATCACTTTCGATATCTCTCATATTGTTCAGGTTAAGAACGGCCATACTCATCATTCCGACAGCTGTCCCTGGTAATAATATATCCCAGCTGAAAGTTTTTGTAAATAAGAAATAACTTCCACATACAGAAACCAATCCAAAGAAGATAAACACGAAAATATCTCCCAATCCCATGTATCCGTAAGGTTTTTTACCTACTGTATATCCAATTGCTGCAAGAATACATGCTACTCCTAATCCTATGAAGATATAGAATTCATTCATATAATTGGGGATGAAGGCTACGTATAGCAAAGCAATGGTAGCAATGAAAGATAATGCTGCGAAAAGGATTACCGCATTTTTCATTTGTTTTGCAGTAATTTTGCCTGATGCTACAGCTCGGGCTTCTGCTTCATTGATTCTTTTAGCGTCAGTTCCTTTTACTCCATCACCATAATCATTGGCATAATTTGATAAAATCTGGTATAAAAGCGTAACCAAAAGAGCGAGTGCAAGGATCTTCCAGTCCCAGGTTCCTCCTTCTCCGTAAAGTCTCCATTTTGCGATGAAAGCTCCCATTATAATTCCGCTTAGGGAAAGCGGTAAAGTTCTTAGCCTTGCGGCCTTTATCCAATCCGTCATAAATTTATAAATAATAGGCAATGGGTAATAAGTAATGAAAAATATTGCTCATTACTTATTACTCATCACTCATGTTATGATATCCATTGATCTTCTCCGAAGTTGGGTTTTCTTTTTTCAAGAAAAGCATTTCTTCCTTCCTGAGCCTCTTCTGTCATATACGCAAGACGGGTTGCTTCTCCTGCAAAAACCTGCTGTCCTACCATACCATCGTCTGTAAGGTTCATGGCGAATTTCAGCATTCTGATAGAGGTTGGAGATTTGGCTAATATTTCCTGAGCCCATTCGTAAGCAGTATCTTCCAATTCTGCATGGGGAACTACTTTATTAACCATTCCCATTTCGAAAGCTTCCTGAGCGGAATAGTTTCTTCCTAAAAAGAAAATTTCACGGGCTTTTTTCTGCCCTACCATTTTAGCAAGGTAAGCCGAACCGTAGCCACCATCAAAACTAGTAACATCAGCATCTGTCTGCTTGAAAATAGCATGTTCTTCGCTTGCTAAAGTAAGGTCACATACTACGTGAAGTGAGTGTCCTCCACCAACTGCCCATCCCGGAACCACTGCAATAACTACTTTCGGCATGAAACGGATTAAACGCTGAACCTCAAGAATGTTCAAACGGTGTCTTCCGTCCTCTCCTACATATCCCTGATGTCCTCTGGCTTTTTGATCTCCTCCACTACAAAATGCCCAGCCTCCGTCTTTAGGACTTGGCCCTTCTCCTGAAAGTAATACAACCCCTATTGAAGGATCTTCATAGGCATCATAAAAAGCATCGTATAATTCTGAAGTTGTTTTAGGTCTGAAAGCATTACGCACCTCAGGTCTGTTGAAAGCAATTCTTGCTACTCCGTTAGATTTTTTATAGGTAATATCTTCGTATTCCTTGGCGGTTTTCCACTCGATCATCTTATAAAAATTTTTCTCAAAGATACGGAATTACAGAGAAATTCTCAGGTTGAAATTTAAGGTTCATCTCTATAAAAAACAGAAATTCTGAATGCATGAATTCGGTATGAAGAATTTTCAACAGAAACTGTATGGCAGGGCTGAATAAATTAAACCTGACAGATCTAAAAACTCCTGCATGAAAAATAAAATCCGGATAAGAAACTCAGTCAACACTTTCTGTTTACAATAGAAAAAACCGGAACATTTCTGTTCCGGTTTTTCATATCTGTTATTGTAAAAAATAATTACTTTGCAGCTGTGCTTAGCTCAGCTTCTTTAGCTTTCATTTCTTTAACTTTATCCAGGTTTTTAGTTACTACATAAATCTCTTTTAGTGCAGTAACAGCTTCAATATTTTTTGGTGCTACTTTATACCATCCTTCTGCAAATGGTAATGCTTTAGCAAATCTTTCTCTTCTTGCATCGATTAGTTTAGAAGCTTCGTCTGGCTTATCTTTTCTCAATGCATTAATATCTGCTACTACTTTAGAGTCATCGCCAATTGTAGTATACACTAAATTCTGGTAAGCATCAGCAAAATCAGGTTTTAATTCGATTGCTTTCTTGAATGCTTCTAAAGCATCTGCAACTGTTTCAGGTTTTTTACTCTGCATTACCCCTAAATTAAACCAGCTTACTGCATCATTTGGATTTTTAGCCAATTGTTCTTTCAATCCTGCAACAAATTTTTCTGTATTTCCTGACTGAAGATATGCTGTAGTTTGAGCTTCCTTAAGCTTAGCATTGTTCGGGAATTTAGCTAGTCCCTTATCAATAACCACAAGTGCTTCATTAGCTTTTTTAGCATTCAGAAGTAATGAAACTAAGGTTTCGTACAAATCAGTCTCTATACTCTTAGATTGTTCAGTTTTAAAATCAGTATAGTCTGAATTTTTCTTCATCACCTCCCAAGTTGCTTTATCAAAATTCACAACCTGCCCACTTTTCTTTTCTTTTGCTGTATAAGTGGTTTCTACACCTGTAAATCCTGAATTTACAAGATCTGTGTATATTTTGATAGACTGGTCACTGTTATTAGCTAACGCATGACTAAGCCCTGCATAATACATATATATTTTATTGTCCTGACCGCTGGATTTTAATAAGTCATAAACTTCAATAAACTTAGGTGCTGCTGCTGCATAATTTTTTGCATCATACGCAGCCATAGCTGCTTTGTTGGCTTCCTGAAGCTTTGCATTCAGAGCATTTGCATCTTTCTGTCCAAAAACAAAAGCAGACGCCACGATAGCCATTCCTAAAATTAGTTTCTTCATAATAACTATTCTATATTTAATTGTACAATTTATTCTTCAGAATCAGAATTCTCATTTTCCTCTGCCGGATTTTCATTTTCAGCCTGAGGTGTTACATTGTCATTTTCCTGGTTATCAAATAGCGATCCTACAACTCCTTCTTCTGTTTCTTCAAGTTCTTCAGAATCTTCTTCTACATCTTTATCCATTTCTACTTTTGCAATGGCTGCAATTTCGTCATTTTTCTTAAGATTGATCAGTTTTACTCCCTGAGTATTTCTACCCATTACTCTCATTTCATCCATTCCCATTCTGATAGCAACACCGGATTTGTTGATAATCATCAATCCGTCTTCGTCAGTTACGTTCTGAATAGCGATAAGATTTCCTGTTTTTTCAGTAATGTTCAGGGTAATAACTCCTTTTCCTCCTCTGTTGGTAATCCTGTAGTCTTCTACTGCAGTTCTTTTTCCGTATCCTTTTTCAGATACCACAAGTACTGTTTCGTTCTCTACATCGTTCACAACAATCATACCAATAGCTTCGTCACCATCTTCAAGCAAGATACCTCTTACCCCGATAGATCCTCTACCTACTTCTCTTACTTTCTCTTCAGGGAAACGGATACATTTACCATTTTTAGTAGCAATCATAATCTGAGATGTTCCATTGGTAAGGTAAGCTCCTAACAACTGGTCATTATCTCTGATTTCAATAGCATTTACCCCATTTACTCTTGGTCTTGAATACGCTTCTAATGATGTTTTCTTGATTGTACCGTTTTTGGTTACCATCACAACACTCATTTGATTTACATATTCAGAATCCTTAAGGTTGTTTGTTCTGATATAAGCTTTAATCTTATCATCCGGTTCAATGTTGATAAGGTTTTGTACTGCTCTTCCTTTTGCCGTTTTGGAACCTTCAGGAATTTCAAATACTCTTAGCCAGTAACATCTTCCTTTTTCTGTAAAGAATAACATGTACTGGTGGTTGGTTGCAGAAACAATATACTCAAGGAAGTCGGAATCCCTTGTAGTTGCTGCTTTGTTTCCTACCCCACCTCTACTTTGAATTTTATATTCTGAAAGC
>CBFQYI010000172.1:0-8787 GCA_965720825.1 uncultured Chryseobacterium sp.
TATATTCAGATTGTAGAAGATATTCTTCAAAAAGTAAAAGAAACTCTTGATTATCATAAAGGACAATGGCATACTGAATCTAAGAGTATAGGTTATTATAAGGAATGGGGGAGTAGTAATTCTCCGTTGGCGCATCCAGGAGTAATTTTACCTCTTAATATGCAAAGTGCTGCTGGAAGAGTTCTGATCCAAATGTACAGGGCAACTTCTCAGTATTCTTATCTTACACAGGCGTATCAAATAGCAAATTTTATAAAATCAAATACATTCTATAATAATGAATTGCAGTCTAATAAATGGAGTTATTGGAAAAAAAATGACCTGCCCGAGGATGTTTCTCATGCAGGTCTGACAATAAGTTTTCCATATGAATGCTATAAATACAAAATATTATATAATAAAAAGTCTATTTATTCGTTTTCTGACATTCAAAGATATATTAACACTTTTAAGAAAGATCTTGTAAAATCTGCCTTATTAATGAATGGTAATGTGAATGATAATACTCAATATTGGGATCTTAAGTCTAATACGAAAGTTGGAAGTCTTACATATGATAGTTATATCTGTAATAGATGGTTATGTTTATCAGAATATGACAAAGGAATATATTCATTAATTGTAGAGATACAAAAAAATAAAAATTATTATACAAGATTATCTACAACTGATCCTTTAACAATAGCACTTTTGGCTTTTAATGAGATTTAATCCGATTTATTACATGAGTTTTTTCACCAAAGAAAAAGAAGCCATTTTTCTTTTCTAATTAAATAACATTGCTTTTACCACATAAAAAAAGCATCTTTTTCAGATGCTTGTGTTTTTTAGATATTCTTTTTTAAACCTCGTCGTCAGAATCAATTGTATATGATCTGCTTTTGAAGTCTTTGTCATGTTTTTCTGAAATTACATCCTCACCCTTTTCATTAATGATGAAATCTGTGGACTCATTAAACATCTCCTGGAAACTCTTAAAATCTTCCTTATAAAGGTAAATTTTATGTTTCTCGAATGTAGCTTCCCCATTCTCTCCGAAATTCTTCTTACTCTCAGTGATTGTAAGATAATAATCTCCTGCTTTCGTCTCGCGCACATCAAAGAAATAAGTTCTTCTCCCTGCTTTTAACACCTTCGTGAAAATCTCATTTTCATGGCGTTCCTTGTATTCACTCATTGTTAGATATTTTTTAATCTTGTTAAGAACAAATATAAAAGAATTCTTTTAATCACAAAATTTTTTTTATGATTTATTTAACAATTGAGAACGAAATGGCTATGCGGTTACAGAATTGGCAATTTCGGTCAGGTTGATAATTTGATGGGCTTTTTGTGCGCTAGACTCTCTGTGTGTGATAATTATGGAAGTAGCGTTACTGATTTTTTTATCAATATTTTCCAGAATATTCTGCTCGGTTTCAGTGTCTAAAGCAGACAAGGAATCGTCAAAAATAATGATATTAGGGTCCTTAATTAAGGCTCTTGCGATACAAATTCTTTGTTTTTGTCCCCCCGAAAGCATGACTCCGCGTTCACCAACAAGTGTTTTATATTGATCCTTAAACTCTACAATATTTTTGTGAACATCTGCAATATTGGAATACTCTACTACTTTCTCGTGAGAAGGATGATCTATGGCAAAACCAATATTATTTTCAATAGAATCAGAGAATAAATAGCTCTCCTGAGGAATATATCCGATAAAGTTTCTGTAGTTCTCCAGATTATGGTCTTTCAGGTTTTTACCATCAATTAAAATTTCCCCTTCTGTAGGATCTATTAATCGGCATAATAGTAAGGCAATCGTGGATTTTCCGCTACCGGTTTTACCCATAATAGCCAATGATTCTCCCGCTTTTACTTTGAAACTTAGATTGTCAAGAGCTTTGATTCCTGTATTAGGATATACATAAGATACATTTCTGAATTCTATATCTCCCTTAATCGGATAGTTTTCAAAATTAGTATTAATGATTTCAGATTTTTTATCCATAAACTCATTGATCCTCTGCATAGATGCTTCAGCTCTTTGATTTACAGAAGTTACCCATCCTACCATAGAGAAAGGGAAAATCAGGGTGTTGATATACATGAAAAAATCTGCAATCTTACCAATGCTTAATTCTCCGGCAATATATTTGGTTCCTCCAATCCAGATAATGGCAACATTTAATAATCCGATGACAAAAAGAATAATGGTGAAGAAATAGGCTTCTGTTTTGGCAAGATCCAAAGCTTTATTCTGATAATCGGTGACTTTGATTCCATAGTTTTTTTCAATATATTTTTCTCTGGCGAAAAATTTTACCACACGGATTCCGGAAAAGCTGTCCTGAACAAAAGTTGAAATCGCCGACTGGCTTTTCTGCATGATCTTCGACTTTTTATTGATAATAGAACTTACCTTATAAATAGCAAAAGATAAAATCGGAAGTGGAAGTAAAGTCCACATCGTCATGGAAGCATCCGTTTTTACCATGTAAATAGCTGTAATAAGCACCAGTACAATCAGGTTGGCAACATACATCACTCCGGGACCAAGATACATTCTTACCGCAACAACATCTTCACTTAATCTGTTCATTAAGTCTCCGATGGTAGTTTGTTTATAATCCGTTAAAGACAAATCCTGATAATGTCTGTAGATCTTATTTTTAAGTTCATATTCAATTCTTCTCGATGCAACAATGATGGTCTGCCTCATCATGAAGGTGAAGAATCCGGTTAAAAGAGAACATCCTACAATAATTCCGACATAAATCAGAACCTGATTGTTAAAGCCAAGATTTCCACTTTTTGTAAGTTCATCCACAGATTTTCCTACAAATTGAACTTTATATATATTAAAGAAATTACTGGCAATGATAAATAGTACCCCCCAAAACAGCAATATTTTGTGTTTCCAAAAATAGGGGTTTAAGGTTTTAAGCGCTTTCATATAGTTGTACAAAATTACAAAAATGTCATCACACTACGAATTTCATCAATTTTAAATTTTGTATCTTTGCACCCATAAAAAAGCTCTTTGAATGTTAGGAAGACGACAAATCCGTGAAAAAGTAGTACAGACCGTGTATTCTTACTACCAAAATCCTGTAAAATTTGATGTTTTAGAGAAAAACATGTTTGCCGGGATAGAGAAAATCTATTATCTATACATCTATCAGCTCAACTTTTTGGTGGGTTTGAAAGATTTGGCAGAAAATCAGATCGAAATTGGTAAGAATAAATTTCTTAAAACTGATGCTGATATTAATCCTAACCAAAAATTCATCAACAACCAGGTATTGCTTAAGCTGGAAGAAAATCCTGAAAGACTATTTTTTACAGGGCAGCACAAGCAGCTGAAGTGGGATATGCATGATGATTTATTGGTAAAAACTTTCCAGAGAATTACAGCTGGGAAACGTTATCAGGATTTCATGAAAGAAGAAGGATATTCTTTTGAGGAAGATCAGAAATTTATAGGTAAATTATTTCTAAGGTATATTGCTGAAAATGAAGATTTTCATGATTACTTGGGAGATAAGGAACTTTCATGGTACGATGATATCCATATTGCCAATTCAATGGTACAAAAAACAATCGGTTTCCTGAGAGAAGATGAAGAAAGCAGAACTTTGATCAAAATGATTAAAGATGAAGAAGATAAAACATTCGCTGCAAAATTGTTAAGAGATACCCTGAACAACTGGGAAAACAATGAAAAGAAACTGGAAGAAAGACTGGAAAACTGGGATTTGGAAAGAGTTTCTCTAATGGATAAAGTAATTTTATCTACAGCAATTGCAGAGCTTGATAACTTTGCTTTCACACCTTCAAGAGTGATCATTAATGAATATATTGAAATTGCAAAAGTATTTGCTACAGACCGTTCCAATATCTTCATCAATGGTATTTTAGATAAATATTGTAAAGATCAAAATAGAATATAAAATGAAAAAGACGTTATCAATTATCGCCTTGTCAATTATAGGCTTTGGGTTAGTTTCATGTAAAAAAGAAAACAAAGAAACTCAAAGTGCTGAAACTGCAACTACTGATTCTGCAGCTGTTGCGGCTCCGGTAACCACTGATTCTGCAGCAGCACCTGTAACTGGTGAAGTAACTGCTCCGGTTTCTAACGAACCATCTACTTCTGTAGCTTTATCTGAAAACAGCTTCGATTTTGGAAAAATCAAAAAAGGAGATAAAGTAGAGCATGTATATGAAATTACCAACACGGGTAAGAATCCATTAATCATTTCTGAAGTGAAGCCAGGATGCGGATGTACAGCTCCTGATTTTACAAAAGAGCCTATCATGCCTGGTAAAAAAGGAAAAGTTACATTACACTTTGATTCTTCAAGCTTCGACGGAAACGTTCAGAAGTATGCAGACGTTTTTGCTAATGTAGAAAAAGCTCCAATCAGATTAACGTTCACAGCGAACATTCAACCCTAATATTTACAATATGTTGACACTATTTTTACAGGCACAGGGTGGATCTTCACCTATGATGCTGATCATGATGGGAGTAATGTTTGTAGGGTTTTATTTCCTGATGATCAGACCTCAGATGAAAAAGCAAAAGCAGGAGAAAAACTTTCAGGAAAACCTTAAAGTGGGAACAAGAGTTGTTCTTACATCAGGTCTTCACGGAAGAATTGCTCAGGTTCAGGATGACGGTTTTGTTATCGAAACATTATCGGGAAAACTGAAATTCGAAAAAGCAGCAGTTTCAAGAGAAATGACAGAATCTCGTTTTGGAGATAAAGCAAAAGCTGCTGAAAAGGCAGATGATAAAAAAGAAACAGCAACTGAAGAAAAGAAATAATTCAGTCTGAAAAATATTTAGCTGCGGCGGGTGAACAAAGTTCACCTGCCGCAATTTTTTCTACACTAGTTTGAAAAATTGTGTCCGTTTGTGAAAAACAATTAGTGAAATTAGTGTTTAATAAAAAAATTATCTTTGCCCCATGAATCAAAACACAAACAAAACAGTTCTTATTCTGGGAGCCAATTCAGATGTAGCGAAACAATGCATAAAACAATATGTGGAGAAAGGGTTTTCCGTTATCGCAGCTTCCAGGAATACAACCTCTTTGAATGATTTCATTGATTCAAACAATCTGGACCGCTCAAAAGTCTCTGTTTTGTATTTTGATGCTGCTGATTTTGATGCTCATCATCAATTTTATTCCAGTCTTTCTGTAAAGCCTCATATTGTAGTCTATGCCGCAGGTTTTTTAGTAGACAATCAAAAAGCGCTGACTGATTTCAAAGGAGCCAGACAAATGATGGAAGTCAATTATATGGGTGGAGTTTCTATCCTGAGTATTATTGCAATGGATAAAAGCAATGCCAACCTGGAAAGAATAATCGGGCTCTCTTCCTTGTCCGGAGTAAGAGGGAGAAAAAGTAATTTTGTCTATGGAAGCACAAAGGCTGCATTTACCCAGTTTCTGGCAGGATTGAGACAGGAACTAGCTTCCCGGAAAATTATTGTGAATGCCTTGGTTATCGGCTATATCAGAACAAAAATCAACGAAGGATTAGAACTGAATGAATCTCTGATGATGGAACCTGATTATGTAGCGAAATTTATTGTCAATGCAGGAAATTCCTTTACCATTGTCCCAAATTTTAAATGGAAAATTATCTACCATATTCTTAGACTTTTACCGGAAAGTCTTGCTGCAAAATTACCTTAAGGAAAGTTTTTTAACATTATTTTCTTTGATATCTGCTCCACTTCGGTATCGTTTTTGTAATTCTATGACCCAAAAATTATTTCTTCCTGCAAGATTCAATTTCTGAATGATTATTGAGTAAAGCAGAAATATTCTTTTCTGCTGTCAATCTATTTTTAAGGATAAAATATAATTTACTTTCACTCTACAGTGCAAGGTGAATTTCTTTTTTCCAATCCTGCAGAAGATGTCAATGCTTTATTGATATAAATAGTAAAACACATAGTATAGAATGGACGATTTAGAATTGAACAAGATTCAACAACACTGGGATACCTTAATTTCTTCCGCAATCTCATGGGCACCGAGAATTTTTACTGCAATCATTTCTGCATTATTAATTTATCTTATCGGATCATGGATGATCAGAATGATTAAGAAGCTGGTTGAAAAAGGTTTCAAAAAGAGAAATATGGAAGCTTCGCTGCAGCATTTTCTTTTAAATATTATCAACTGGGGACTTAATATTCTGCTATTTATTGTTGTTGTGACTCAACTTGGAGTACAAACATCTGCTTTTGTTGCAATGATTGGTGCCGCAGGTTTAGCAGTAGGTTTAGCTTTACAGGGATCCTTAACAAATTTTGCGGGTGGAATCTTAATTCTACTATTAAAACCTTTTAAGATTGGTGATTTTATTTCTACCAATTCAGGGGTTTCAGGGACTGTAGATGCGATTGATATTTTTCATACAAAATTGATCACCCCACAAAACCAATTGATCGTTATTCCTAATGGAGTAGTTTCAAACAACAGTATTACCAATTTTACCCAACTGGGGACAAGAAGAACATCACTGGATATTGGGATTGCCTATGATGCGGATCTTAGGCAGACCAAGGATATTTTAATGACCGTTATTAAGAATAATCAATATGCTCTTGCAACACCTGCTCCACAAGTGGTGGTTACTGAACTTGGAGACAGTGCTGTCAATGTATCTGTAAGAGTAAGTACTTCCACAGAAAATTTCTGGACGATGAACGAAGAACTAATCATCGGTTGTAAAGAAGCTCTCGATAAAGCTGGAATCGGAATTCCTTTTCCACAGAGAGATATTCATGTTTACAATCAATAATTATATTTAATTTTTTTAAGAAGCTCCTGCATTATTGTAATGTGGGAGTTTTTATTTTTCTTTTGTAGAATGTCGCTGAAGAAAATCTAAGAGAATTTTATATTCATTCTCCCTAAACTCGGCTTCCGTAAAAATGAAATTAATCTTGTTATTAACCATATTTAAAATAAGATATTGGTCAACCATTTTATAATGAGTTTTATCCCAGACGCAGTTGATTGTATTGAATGGATTTTTAACAGTAATACTATCCTGATGAAGGGTTATGAAGCTGCTTTCGTGATGTTTATTTCTTAGATTTTCAATTTGTTCTTCTATCAAATTGAAGGTTTTATTTTTGGTGCTGAAATATTGATATAAAAGAAAGAAAATATATCCTATAAATAAGAAACTTCCATATTTAAAAATAACGGAAACAGGACCAAGATTCAAAGATTTTAAAGGGAGGAATCCTAATGCCAGGAAAAGAACAGCATATATGCTTGCTTTTTTTAGTTCAACGAAGTGTTTTTTCCATGTATACTGAAAGAAAAATTTCTGATTTTCTCTTTCTATGTTTTCATTGAAATATAACTGCAATTTGATAGGCTCCTCCATGATTAAAAGTTTTGCGGGCAAAAATAGAGAAATTAATCAATATTTTGCAGAAGCTCCAAAGCCTTCATTATATCAATTCCTTTACCCAAAACTGGTTTGAACAAGTCTCCTTTTTCTTTAATTCTATCAAGAGCATTGTTAATATTAAAATCTGTAGGTTTCAGTCCGGGTTTCAATTCATCCCATTCCAAAGGCATAGAAACGGAGGCACCTTGTTTAGGTCTCAGGCTGTAAGCACTTGCCAGAGTCTGGCCCGTTCTATTCTGCAGATAATCAAGATAAATTTTTTTGTTATCCCTTTTTTGAAGACTTCTTTCCAACGTGGTAATCTTAGGCAGGTTATCATTTACTTGTTTCATAAGAATATGAGCAAAATCTTTTACCTGGTCAAAATCATAATGAGTTCCCATCGGAATATAAATGTGAATTCCCGTACTTCCGGAAGTTTTACAATAGCCTTTTATTTTAATAGTTTTTAAAACTTCATTCACCTGAAGCGCTGTTTCAATCACCTCATCAAATGTATTTTTTGAAGAAGGGTCAAGATCTAAAACCAGATAATCCGGATGCTCAAGATCCGGTAAAGAACTGTTCCATGGGTTGAGATCAATACAGCCTAAATTATTCAGATAAGCTAAAGTTGCTTTATCGTTGCAGTACATATAATCGATATATTTATCATTCGATTCAGAATATACCTTTGTGGTTTTTATCCAGTCCGGAACGTGATCTCCGGCATCTTTCTGATAAAAACCCTGTTCCTCAATTCCATTGGGAAACCGATTGAGAGAAAGGGGACGATTTTTTAAATAAGGTAAAATATAGCGGGCTACGGATTGATAATATTCAATGACATCTCCTTTTGTAACACCATCTTTAGGGAAATAAACCTTATCCTGATTGGTCAGTTTTACAAGATGTTTATCCAAAGTGATCTCTTTTTCTTTCTCATTAACCTCTCCTTTTTTTAATGCTGCTTTTGATTTCATTTCTTTAGATTTTTCGGTGAAGGATGATTCTTTAAGATCTTCCGGACTTTTATCTTCTCTGATTGTGATAAAAACCGGATGTCTGAAAATGCCATCCAGAGTGATTTCTGAATATTTGATTTCGCATACCAGCTCAGGTTTTACCCATGTTACCGGCATATTGGTCTTTGGAATATTTTCGAAAGGGGAAGATTTTATAATTAATTTCTGAAACCTTTTATAAAGCTCTTTCAAAGAAGTGCTATTAAATCCGGTACCTGTATGGCCGCAATAAATAAGTTTTTCATTCATATATTTTCCTAAAATCAATGCTCCGAAACTTTCCCGTGAACCTCTGGGCTCTGTAAAACCACAAATAATCACTTCCTCTGTCTTGGAAAATTTGATTTTA
>CBFQYI010000173.1:0-8773 GCA_965720825.1 uncultured Chryseobacterium sp.
ACTTTAACAGACAGAAAACTGGCGGAAGAGCAGAAAATAACTTATGAAACTGAATTGTTGGCTCAGGAAACCCGTCAGGCACTGGAAAAAGAAACGGCTGTTGCGGATATGCAGAAAGAAATTGTAAAAGCAGATCAAGGGGTTGTAATTGCAGAAAGAATAGCTGATGCATCGGTGAAAAAAGCAACCGGAGATGCTAATTCCGTAAGACTGCAGGCGAATGCAGAAGGAGATCGATTGAAACTGCTGGCAACCGGAGAAGCAGAGAAAACAAGACTTCTCGCAAAAGCTGAAGCAGAAAAAATAGAGTTGCTGGCCAAAGCAAGTGCTGAGCAGATTTCACTGACTGGTAATGCTGAAGCAGAAAAAATTCTGGCCATCGGTAAATCTAATGCAGAATCTTACAAACTGTCTGTAGAAGCAATGGGCGGTAATAATTTTACCCAATTAAAAATCATGGAAAATATTGCGAGTCAGAATGTAAGAATAATGCCTGAAGTGTTAATTGGAGGAAGCGGAGATTCTGCAAATGGAGGAATCAGTGGGCTTTTAGGACTTCAGCTGTTGGAACAGGTTCAGAAGAAAAATGTGGAGACTGTTTCTGCGATAGAAGAAAAAACTGATAACAATTCTTAAATTACAACATCTGTAGGATACATCATTAAAAATTAAAAAATCGCCCGAAAATATTTTCGGGCGATCTCATATTTTTATGCGGTATAACTTGCAAAAGCATCTTCCAGGCTTTCGAATTTGCCTTTAAACTCATCAATAGGGCAGTCCTGAAGAATATGTCCTTTATGGATCAGAATGACTCTTGAACATAGCGCCTCCACTTCCTGCATGATGTGGGTAGAAAGTAAAACCGTCTTTTGCTGTCCGATTTCTTTTACCACATTACGGATTTCAATGATTTGATTAGGATCCAGACCATTGGTAGGTTCATCAAGAATCAGTAAATCCGGCTGATGAATAATGGCTTGTGCAAGCCCTACACGCTGTTTGTATCCTTTAGATAACTGTCCTATCTTTTTTGATTTTTCGGGAGTAATTCCTACCAGTTCAATCACCTCATCTACTCTGGATTCAGAAATTTTGTGGATGTTGGCAACAAACTGAAGGTATTCTTTCACATACATCTCCAGATAAAGCGGATTATTTTCAGGAAGAAAACCGATTTTCTTTTTGCTTTCGATCTCATGATCTGAGATATTCATTCCATTAAAAATAATTTCTCCCTGATCAATTTTCAGTGCACCGACAATAGATTTCATCAGGGTAGATTTTCCGGCGCCGTTTGGGCCAAGAAGACCGATGATCTCATTTTTATCAATAGAAATGTTGATGTTGTCAAGGGCAGTCTGTTCACCAAATTTTTTGGTTAAATTGATTATCTGAAGCGGCATAAGTTTTACTATCTTTTTGCAAAAATAAAATAAAAAAACTCATCCGATAGAATGAGTTTCGCAATATTTATAAAATATAATTATTTTCTTGATTTTTTCTTGGCTCCGCCTGATGCCGGAGTTGCTGTGGATGCCGTATTAGCTGCTCCTTTATTACCCGTTGGGTTTATTGTGGCAGGTTTGTCATACATCGCATACTTTCCATTGGTTCTTCCAAAGATTTTTTCCACCTGTTTTTGGGTTAAAAACTGTGATTTCCCAATATATTTTCTGTTTTTATTGATCACCTGGATAAACTGCATGGTTTGTTGACCATAGTTTTTTTCATAATGAAGTTCTATGATATCATTGGGCAGTTCCAATACAACATTTTCTTCTGGGGCGGTAATAAAACCATCCATAATAAGTTTATATAATCCTGCGACATCTCCATTAAGATTCTGGAATGAAAAAGAGCGGATTGTATTCAGGTTGCTGGTGTTCAGATCCTGGTAGTTGACTGTAAATTTATCTTCCTTTTTATAGAGACCAACGGAATTATCTTTACCAATTTCCACCAAACTTTCATTTTTCAACACTTTGATCTGTGAGAAAACTGAAATACCGAACATACATGTAATAAGTAGAATTATTTTTCTCATGGAATGAATTTTAATGTTTTATAACTTGGTGCACATAAATTTACTCATAAAAAAGCTAAAAAACAATTTTATTCGTTAAAGCAAAAGTAACACTTTTTTTTAATATTTATACGTGATCATCTGCTGATGCTATGGATTTCATGGTTTATATAAAAGTTTGGTAACCATGAGATTAATTCTTTTTTATTAAAGTGCTGTGATGTCTGTTTGAGATAGGTTTTGATCGTTGAAAGGATGTAATGTGTTGAAAAACAGATTGAAAATCCTCTAAGTAAGATTGAATTAAAAATTAATTTAAAATAAATGTTAAAAATGTAATTTTATGATTTAAAATTAAAGAACTTATCACAATTTGTTTTTTAAAAAAGTGGCTATAAAGGAATCGAACTCCTGTCTGTAGCTTCTTCCAACAGGGATCTGGTGCTTGTTGACAATCAGTTCGTTATTGTTAAAGGCAGTTACAAAAGCAGCATTAATGATAAAAGATCGGTGGATTCTTACAAAGCCTTTACCAGATAGGGTTTTCTCAAGATCTGTTATTTTACTTTTTGAAATAAAGCTTTCCTGGGTTGCTAATACCACTTTAATATCATTTCCCTGGCTTTCAAAATATACGATTTCCGAAAGGAAAATCTTGCGTTGCATTCCCTCTGTTTTGATGAGAATGAAATCCTGTTTGTCGTCGGCCATATTTCTCAATATACGTTCTACAGCCTTGAAAAAACGTTCGAAGGTAATAGGTTTCAGAAGATAATCTACAGCTTCCAGTTCAAAACCTTCAATCGCAAAATCGCGATAAGCTGTGGTGAAAATTGTTTTAGGCTTTTGTGACAACGACTTCAAAAAATCAATTCCATTGAGATGGGGCATCTGAATATCCAGAAACATCAGATCGACAGATTGGTTTTGTAGTATTTTATAAGCCTGCATCGCATTTTCCGCCTTTCCTATAAGCTTGAGATCATCAATCTTGGAGATATGATTTTCCAGCAATGATGCAGCCAAAGGTTCGTCATCTACAATAATGCAGTTAATCATAATGGGAAGGTGTTGTTATTTCAACTTTAAAAATATTATTTTCTTTTGAGATCCGAAAGGTGAAATTTTCCTCATAATGATATTCTAATTGTCTTTGTATGTTCTGCAGTCCAATTCCTTTTTCATGATTTGTCGGGTGATTTGAAAAGGTATTTTCAATGGTAAAAACAGAATGCTGCTGATTCGTTTTGATCTCAATTTTTATTTCTGTGGTTTCCGAACTTTTTCCGGCACCGTGTTTAAAAGCGTTTTCTACCAGAGTAAGATACAGCAGTGGCGGAATGGTATTGGGAGAACTGATTGTAGTATATTTCTGAATTTTTAACCTTTCATCATGATATCTAAGGCTTTCCAAAGCAACATAATGATCAATAATAGTCAGTTCATCAGAAACCTGCACCCACTTTTTCTGCCCTTTGTATAAAATATAATCCAGAATATCCGAAAGCTGACTGATGGATTGGGAAGTTTTATCGGAATGGCTGATGGACAGAGAATAAATATTATTCAGGGTATTAAAAAGAAAATGAGGGTTGAGCTGCGATTTGAGAGATTGAAGCTCCAGCTCTGTCTTTTCCTTCTTTAGTTTGATAGTACGATCTTTTTCGTCCTTATACCGTATGATAAAGATGATTGAGATAAAGATAAAGGCACCGCTGATAATCGGAAAGGTATAATGAAGCAGCAGGTAAGGAATATCTGTGAAAATTTCAAAAGGAGTGTCTTTCAATAATTCATTGATGAATAGAGGTTCTGCAATATAAACAATAAAAAACCGGTTAATGACAGAAATAATATAAAGGCTGAGAAGAATAGACAGTATTAATTTAACATACTTTTTCTGATCAAAAAAATGACGGATGAGAACAAAATAAATAAAATTGGCTCCTGCAATCTGGAAAATCCAGTGGCAAAAATTATAAATAATCAATCCTTTGGTAGCTTCACTATCATATTCTCCAGACATTCTTACCGTTCCGAATAAAAATAAAGCCGTCCAGAAGAACAGCTGGAAGTATAGATTTTGTCTGATCTGAATTTCTGACAGAGTTTTCATCATCCTCAAAAATATAAAATCTTAGGTAACCTTGGGGAAATGTTATGCTAATGGTTTTAAAATAATGATAGACTACATTATTCACGGGATAAACTGCATATTTTGTCATTTATCTTGAATAGGCAGTTGTCCGGATACTATATCCAAAATCAATCTGAAAATCATCCACATTTGCATAAAAAAATAATGAAGGAATATTCAGAAAGGCTTTACGGGTTGGATCATTTGAGAGCTATTGCAATTTTATTGGTGCTCATGTATCATTACCGGGCATTCAAACATCCTGGCTGGATAGATCGTATCGGAAGGTTTGGCTGGACGGGAGTAGATCTGTTCTTTGTTTTAAGCGGTTTCCTGATCTCAGGACAATTGTTCAGAGAAATGAAGAATAAAGGACATATCAGTCTGAAAACATTTTATATAAAACGATTTTTCAGAATTTTTCCGGCTTACTTTTTTACCATTTTCCTTTATTTTACATTCCCTTTTTTCCGGGAGCGTGAAGCTTTATCTCCGTTATGGAAGTTTATTACTTTTACCCAAAACTATGGGCTGGATGTTATCAACCGGGGAACCTTTTCCCATGCATGGTCATTGTGTATCGAAGAGCAGTTTTATCTTATTCTTCCCTTGTTTCTCTTAATTTTAATCCCTGCAAAACTTTTCAAGCATCTGGCAGTTCTGATGATGACTGTTATCGGACTTTCTATTATATTCAGAATGATGGCATGGAATGAATATATTACAGGAATGGATACATCTTCCGCTGATTTCTGGAAACTATGGTATATGAAAATATATTATCCTACTCATACGAGGCTTGATGGACTTGGAATAGGAGTTTTGATCGGATATTTGATGCAGTATTCTTCAGGATTCAAAAAAATAGTGAATCACAACGGAAACAGACTTCTCTTTTTGGGAATCATACTGCTGGGAATTTCTTTCTGGGTGTGTAATGAGCAGGCTTCAAAAATAGCTTCCATATTTGGCTTTACACTGGTTGCTGTAAGTTTTGGAGTCATTCTTATGGCCGCAGTTTCCCAATCATCTTTCCTGTATCGGACGAAATCTTATCTCACCGCTCAACTGGCAGCTTTATCCTATGCTGTTTATCTTTCACATAAAGGAATTATTCATTTGGTACAGGAAGGATTTGATTATTTTAAACTTGAAACATCAGATAATATAAGTCTTATGGTTTGTCTCGTCGCTTGCATATTTGGAGGTTTATTCTACAGATTTGTGATAGAAAAACCTTTCTCTGTTCTTAAAACAAAGGCTTTAAAAAGAATTGCATAACCTCTGCCATCTTCAGGATTGATTTTCAAAATTGAAAAAGTATTCTCATTGCTAAAAATCTTTGATTTTTTTGCGCCTTAAAAAAATATAATATTAAAAAAGCTTTGCGCCTTTGCAATTTTCCAACTAAACCTTTTGTATGTATTTTTTTGGAAAATCGTAAAGGCGCAAAATGTTATTAATAAAGTTATGATAAGGTGCAAAGATTTTATCTGCGATAAAATTGAATGCTGTGTATTTTAAAAGCCTTTGGTAGATACTTTTTAATAGTTTTTTGCGCTTTACTTAGAAGTGATTACTTTCAGAACAGTATTTTTTATTGCAGCTTCTTTGAAACTCCAGTATTCACGGTTTTCAGGCATCTGATTTTCGAGAATAATCAATGTTGTATCTGTGGAAGGAAAGTAAGTGTTCAGACAGGTAAACCCATCTCCAAGACCAGTGACTGCATAATAATCCAGGCCTGCTTCTTTGATAAACCTTACATTATATCCGAATCCCATGCTTTCTTTTCCAAATACATCATGCTGAGAACGGGTGGAAGGGGTCATCATTTGTTTCTGAAATTCCGGAGATAGTAATTTCCCTTTAAATAATGCCTGATCCCATTTTGCGAGATCCTGTACGGTGGAAATAATTCCTGCGGCAGGAACAATATCATTATTCAGAAAGGACTCTTTTACTTTCTCAAACTTATTGTTTTCATTCATATAACCGGGAACGGGAGATTCATTATTCTTTGAGTTATAAACAAAAGTTTTATCCATTCTTAGTTTTTTGAAAAGAGAATTGGCCAGTTCCGTGAAACTTTTTCCAGTTGTGTTTTTAAGAATTTCCCCAAGCATCATATAAGAAAGGTTACCATATTTAAACTGGGAACCGGCTTTGAAAGCTGAAGGGTTTTCCAGTTTGGTAATTCCGTGAGTATGGTTCAGAAGATGATGGATTGTTACTGTATCTGCCCAGGTCTGGGTAAGAGCGGGAAGGTATTTTTTGATAGGAGTATGGAGATCCAGTTTTCCCTGTTCGGCAGCCTGCAGAACCAAAACAGCGGTCACCTGCTTGGAGTTTGACATAATTTCAAACTGATCATCTGTTTTTAAAAGAACTTTTTTATCAAAATCCTTGTAACCATTGGATTTCAGGTATTGTATTTTTCCTTTTTGGGTTATCAAAACAACACCATTGAACTTTATCGGGCTGGAAGCTGTGATGATGCTGTCAATTTTATGAGCATACGCGGTTTTTTTCTGAGCCGAAGCAGTAAAAGATAGCAGGGTAAATGATATACTGGTGAAAAATAATTGTGTTTTGGTCATTATTGATGTTTTATTGCTGAAAACTGAGATTAGGAATGAAAACTATTCTCATTGAAATCATTTTGTGACTGAGCACTTTAAAAGATTTGAGTTCCCAAATATATCTTTTTCTTTTCATTGTACAAGGAAGAATTTTCGTCAATTATTATGAGTATAAGCATAAACCTGTCAGATAAATAGTATTATTTTTATCACAAGTTTTTGAATTATATAATATTATTTACAGTGTCTCTTATGGAAAATATGAAGCGAAAAAATGAAGTCTCTTCTTTAAAAGAAAATAAAAAACATTCAATTAATTCTTCTGTAATGTACAGCCGATTTGTACTTATGGCTTTGATGATGTTCTGTTTTATGTATATCATTATGTACACGATGATAGACAACCCGAGAAATTTTATTTCAAATATTAATAATTTATACATGACTCTCATGATGGTTTCAGCCATCTTACTTATTGAATTATGGGTTATGCGAAAGAGGTATAGAAACAGGAAACTCAATTGTATTATTGTAAGTATTGGAGTGGTTACAATTCTGTTTTAATGGTTTGGAATCAGAGAACAGGTGAATGTGGATGACAGGCAGTTTGTAAAAAGTATGATTCCTCATCATGCTGCAGCCTTATTGATATCTGAAAAAGTACACCTCAGCGATCCACAGTTGATTATCCTTCAGAGAAATATTTTTAAAACCCAATCTGCAGAAATTAAGCTGATGAAAAGAAAACTTCGGGAGTTTGAAGGAAGGTAGAGTAGGAGGCAGGAAATAACAGGAATAGTGATCTAATTTTATTCAGGATATTTTAATAATTTAGTTCTTATGAAAATTAAAATTATCTGCCTTTTTGTACTTCTTTTCTCCATTATTTCCTGTAAAAAAGATAAAGAATACCCTAAATATGTTGAATTGGAATCGGGAAATGGAAGCTATTCACTTTATATAAAAGATGGAAATTTCGAATTTTTAAAAACAGAACATGTAAGCTATGATCAGATTGTAACAGCACCTTTTTCAGAAGGTAAATATAAGATATCAGGCGATGAACTGATTTTGAATAGTGATAAAGGAAAAAAATATATTTTCAAAATCGGGAATGACTCTGAACTGATCCCTGCAAAAATGGATTCCCTGAAAGACCTGAAAGGATTATACCCTGTTCAGATTCTTCATAGCAACAAAATGCCAAAAGAAATGGGACGTCTGGATTCTTTGGGAAGAAAAAATGCTTTGTGGCTTTACTTTAATGAAAAAGGAAAGGTGATTAACCAGAGGTTGTATAAAAATGGTGAAATGGTGAAAGATCATTATAAATCTGATATTGTTATAAAATAAATAATCTGCAAGAGACTTGAAAATAAACAGTATTCAATTTTATCGCAGATAAAATCTTTGCACCTTATAGCAGCCTTCTTAATAGAATTTTGCGTCTTTGCGTTTTCCAATTATACCTTTATTATTTGTGTTTTTTTGAAACGCAAAGACGCAAAGCTTTTTTAATTCTATGTATAGGTGCGAAAAAATCAAAGATTTTTAGCAAGTGAAAGTCAAAAAAATATCAACCCTTACTTTAGTCAATAAAAAAGGCACCACTTACAAGTAAATGGTGCCTCGTCACTGAATATATTTGAATGTAAAATTGTTTCTGTTTATCTACTCATTCTGTTTGATTTGTGGGTTATTATTAATCTCTTTATTAGGAATCTGGAATCTGAATTTATCCGGAGTCAGGTTGAATCTTCCAAAAGTATGATTCGTTCCTGTGTATACTCTCTCTAAAGGAGTATTGAGTCTTTTCATATCAAACCAGGCATAACCTTCACCCCAAAGTTCTATTCTCTTTTGCAGGACAATTTCATTAATCAGCTCGTTGCCTGACTTTGTAGACAATGTATAAGCCTGATCTCTTTTTGAGGTAATGTCAAACAACACCTGTCTGGCTTCCGTTTCTCGTCCTTGTCTCGCAAGGGCTTCCGCTTGTCTATAATATAATGACGATGCTCTGATGTA
>CBFQYI010000174.1:0-8750 GCA_965720825.1 uncultured Chryseobacterium sp.
GTGATCAGTTTTTCAAAGTTTTTCCGGTTTTGTATATTGAATGGTTATTGTTACTTTAGCTAATAAGTATAAGTTGAATGTTAAAAGGAAAATTTATTATACTTTCAATCCTTAAAACCTGGGGAACTTCCACATTGATTTCCTTTGTGCTCCTTATTCTGTTTTTAAGTTTTACAAAAGAAGTAGGAGACAGGCCGAGGAATTGTGATATGAGCGGATTAGTCTATGGCTTTACCATTTTCTGGATATTATTTCTGAGCATATTATCTTTAAGCAGCTTGCTTTCTCTCTTACAAATATTTCAAGGTAGAATACAAACGGCTTTATGTTGGTTTATGCTGCCGTTTACAGCTTCTGTTTTTTCCTTCTTTGCGATTACAGATGGAAAGATTGGTGGTGAGGAAACGATCATTTTTCTGATTATGAATCTGCCCTGGCTGGCTTTTTGGATGTTTTATTATTACAGATTCAATATCCGTTTCAACATAACCAATCACTGATCGTATATTCATGAAAAAACAATTTCAAAACTGGACCCTATTTTTTATTACAGGTATCATAGCTATGATTGCCGGATTGATTGCAGCCATCATTATGATGAATGGGCCATCCGCACCTGATGCCTTATTCGGAATGTATATCCTGTTTAGTTTAGTTCCTTTATTGCTGGTGATTATTATAGATCGTATTCTGGTATGTAAATTCGGGAATAAAAATGTCAATAAAGTTCAGTTTGCAATACTGTTGTTTATCGTTTTTTTATGGATTGTAAGATTGGTGTTGAACCTTTTTATCTAAACTGAACCTTATGAAAAAACTGTTTTTATTCTATCTGATCATATTTTCTGTTGTGATCTCTGCGCAGCCTTTTACATTAAAATCTGTAGGAGAAACAAAAGAATTCAGATTAAAACTTTATTACGGAACTCAAGGCAGAGGTGCTTTTGTACAATATTCCGGGAAGAAAGAAATTATTCCTTTACAGATAAAAAGTTTTAAAGTAGATGACAGTGGAAGAAGTGACGGGCAGCCGGATATTAATTATTACGTCTGGAATGAAATAATTGATGGTAAAGTCACAGGAATATATACGTTCGAAATGATGCACCATACGGCTTCAAACATTACCTATACAAGAGCAAAAGACAACAGAAAGTTTAAGATGGAAATGATGGAGGATGAAAAAAAATATGACGGAAGCAATACATATCTTCTGCATAATGCCCTCCTTACCTTTAACCATTTTTATAATAATCATTTCATCATTAGTTATCCCGATGGAAAAAAGACATCCATAGAACTCTCGTCTCCTGATAAACCTTCTTTTGCAAGACAGAGTATTATCGAAGACTATAATTTTGACGGGTATGATGATATCGCATTTTCTGTTCCCGATGAAGGGATGGGTGTTTACAGAATATTTGAAATTTATCTGTATAATCCACAAAACAAACATTTTGAAAAGCTTAAGGAACCGGATTTTTCCCGTTCAAGCTGTTCATGCTTATGTGATGTCACTGTTGAAAAAGAGAAAAAAATTTTAACAACAGGATGCAGAGGTGGAGCAAGATGGCATCTTGATGTTTACCGAGTTGGTAAAAACGGAGTTTTAGAATGGATTTCTACAAAAGAAAATACGGACGAATAATGATTTTTTTCAATATCTGGGAATGCCTTTAAAATCTATGCTTTTTTCAAAATTGTAAACTGTAACTCCTCATTTACAGTGATAAAGCCTCCGTTTTTTTACGGTATTTTTAAGAATGTCTTTTAGGATTCAAATTTAGGTCTGATATTTGTACTGGGTAGCCAAACTAACTGGCCTATTTATTTATGAAAAACATATCTGTGAAAAAATCCTTTTTTTATGTCTGCTTATGCGCTTTTTCTCTTGTTTCCTGTAAAAAGGAAATAGAAAAAATAAGCGATACATTTAAAGATACTGTTTCTTCTTCGGAAGTTCCTCAGGTTGAAAAGGATTCTGTAAAGAAAGACTCTGTTCCTGTAGTAAAAAAAGAATCAGTTCCGCCTGTTATGCAGGAGAACGGTTTTTATAATGCCTTTGTTCTTCCGAAGGATAAAAAAATGCGTGATTCTATTTATGCAGAATTCAGCAAGAAATATAGTGTAGAGGAAAGAACAGCTATTTTAGCCTTAAACAGATTGGATTCTAAAAGTAAATGGAATGCCGACACATTGGTAGTTCCTGCGAAAATAGATACAACATTGATGGCCTATTCACCGTTTCCAATGCAGCTGGATGTATTAAGCGGAGTGAAAAAGTTTGTCATTTTCTCATATCCTATACAGGCTTTTGCCGTATACTCTAATGGAAGTCTTGTAAAATGGGGCCCAACAAGTATGGGTAAAAAAGCAGCCCAGACCACAAGAGGACTTACTTTTGCCAACTGGAAAAAGAAACTGGCCATTTCCACCGTGAGCAGCGAATGGAAGCTTCCTTATAATTTTAATATCCATAATATAGGAGGAATCGGATGGCATGAATATACACTTCCCGGATATCCTGCTTCGCACTCATGTTTACGATTGCTGAGAAAAGATGCCCAATGGCTGTATTCCTATGCAGATACCTGGATTCTGAATCCGGGCGGTGCTACCACTAAAGCCAGAGGTACAGCAGTAATGGTATTCGGAGATTATAAATGGGGCGGAAGAAAACCGTGGAGAAATCTTTTGGATGATCCTAATGCCAACAATATTTCCGTTGAAGAATTGACGAAACTTTTAGAACCGGATGTTCCGAAAATGCTCAAAGAACAAAGCAACAGAGAAAAAGTGGCGGATTCTATCAAAGCAGCAAAAGCAGCAGCACCTATTCAAAACGAAAAACCTGTAGAACCTTTATCTAATTAATTTTCTTTTCAAATTGTAAAGTAGATTCTTCAGCAAACTTTCTCAATTTAAGCATTTCCTCTTTACCTTTATGTTGCCCAAATCTTGCAGCAATATAAGTAAGAAGAATAAGCAATAGCATGATAAAAGAAGCGCTCAGTGCCCAAGGGTATTCGGCGCTTTTTATTTGTTTCTCTACATAATACATCGTGAAAAAGGTCATCCAGAGAATAGAAAAAGAAAAATACAGGAACATAAAAAATGTCCACACTGCAGAACTGGGACCAAACACTCCGCGTATTGCCGTGTGCTCATCCTCCACCTCAACACGTAATGCAAGACAGGGTTTCCAGTAGTTATCATATTCTGTTTTTACCCAGATGGTAGCCACTTCTTTATTGATATTGCCTGAAAACTCATCTTTATGCTCTTCCATATATTTTTTCAGATTTTCAGCATACTCTTCCTTGGTAAGATGAGTAAACATTTTAAATCTGGGCCTGGTTCTTATTCTGTCTAAGGTGGTTTCTTCAGTATTCATATTGTTATTCTTGATAAGGAATAGGGTCTTGAAGGGTAAAGCTTAGTGTGAGTTTTTCATTTTTCCTTTGAATGAACATATTGATAGTTCTGCCTTCATTGGATTTCATAAGCTCTACAATTTTTTCCAGTGTCATCTCAGAAGTAGGGTCTCCATTAATACTTAGAATTCTGTCTTCTTTTTTCAGACCTGCTTCATAGGCCGGCGAATCTTTTCTTACTCCGGAAATAGAAAATATAGGTTTTAGACTGAATTTATATTGAAAAGCATCTTTATATGCCCCATTTACTATGGTTGTAGATTTTTGGGTTTCAATATTTATTCTATCCTGCTGCCATTCCAGTCCATCCTGTTTGAAATCCAATCCACTCATATTAAAGTGAAAAGGATCATTAAAGTATCTGTTTCTTTTCAAATATAACTTTTTATTAGGATAATTAAAAATTACGGTAAACCTCCGCATAATTTCACTGCCTATAGAGCCTTTCCTGTTTTCTACTAAATTGACGTGTTGTATAGAGAATTCATCAGGCATAGAAGTAAGAGGTTTTTCAAACTTAAAATTTCCAAGGTAAAAATTATGGATACGGCTTCTTTTACCATAAATATCTCCATTGAAACCACGGCCAAGAAAATCATCAATATTCGGTCTGTTATAAACAAAATTTTTAATAAGAGTGGGGAAGAGCCATATGGCATCACTGTTTCCAAGATCAATCAGCAGTTTTGAATCTTTCTTTTCATTTGTCATTTCTACACCTGCATACAGATAGGGCTTATCTCTTTCAATGGTAATGGGAAATTCTTCAAATTTTCTCATTTTCTTTTCTAAAAGAGCAGCATTTTCAAACACTGTTATTTTTTTAGATGCATAATCAATATAAATAGGATGGTTTTTGAAGAAATGATAGCCGATAACTCCATTTACGGGAATTCCTACGTGAGGCGAAATATTAAATTCTTCATCAATAATGATATAAAGAGACATAGAGGTATTGATAATCCCGTCACCTATTTTGCCTATATTGCGTTCAGACTTCAGCCCATCAATACTTAAACTACCTCCAAGACCGGAAAATTTAACTTTTTCAACATTGCTTAGCTTCACTTCTTTATTTTCCAGGCTAAAAAGAATGGTTTCAGAAACTCCCGTATCCAGAAGAAAAGTGAGTTCAGCTCCATTAACATTGATAGGAATAAAGATAAGATTGTTGATAAACTGAAAAGGAATAACTGCTTTTTTAGTATTGATCAGCTCAAAAGTGTTCTGGGCATTTACAAAAATGCTTAGAAATAATCCCAGTAAAAGCAATTTAAATTTCATTTACTGAATTTACTGAATTTATCTTTATGATAAAAAAAAACATTCCAAAAGCAGGAATGTTTGTATAAACTACAATGAAGTAGTATTTTTTATTGAATTTGTTTTAAAACAGTTCTTGTTTATTTTGAAAAGAAGTCCATCAAATCCATATAATTCTTCTGGTTGACACCATGTCCGCTCATATATTCTCTGAACGTAAAGTAACAGCTAAGATCATAAAGAAGATCTGCCGCTTTTCTTCCCCATTCAAGTGGGATCACAGCATCATCCGTACCATGAGAAATGAAGAAACGAAGTCCTTCCAGTGTCTTTTTATCTTTTACAATACCGTCCAGAATTTTGTCTTCAGGATAGCTGCTCATACAGGCAACACGATTAAAAAGCTCAGGATGTTTTAAAGCCAAAGCATAACATAATATTCCTCCCTGGCTGAAGCCACAAAGGTGAGCTTTACTTTCCGTAAGTCCATAGTGGTTGATAATCTTTAGCATACTTTCCAGAACTGCATGTAAAGATTCATTGGCCTGAGGAACATCGATGAAATTTTCAGGATCATTAAAATTGATATCATACCATGAATATCCTTCAAACTGAGTATCACGCGGAGCTCTGAAACTTACAATAATCCAGTCATTGGGAAGAGTTTCTCTAAAACTGAAAAGATCCTGTTCATTGCTGCCATATCCATGAAGCATAAAAAGAATGGGAGTTTGGGAAGTAATATTTTCCGGCTCTCTTACTAGATAATCTAAATTCATACAGCAAAGATAATTAAATTACCTACAGAATTTTAACTTTTATTATTCATACAATGAACTTCTGTTGCATGATGGTTTATGTGTAATGATTAATTATTTGGAGTATATTTTTGAATTTTTCCAGGGCTTTTTGTTTTTATTGATTTGATATTATTTGGAAATCTTTATTGGAAATTTTTCATAAAAGTTATTTTTATATTAATAAAAAACTTATATTTGAAACATTAAAAAATCTATTTGGAGAAATGAAGCAATTTTACAATTCAAAAAGTTTACTTAGACTTTCTTTTTTATTCGTTTTATTATTTTCTGTAATCACCGTTGTTAATTCTTGTAAAAAAGATGACGATGAAGAATTTCAGGATCATGTGGTTCAATTCGAAGTGAAGACCACTGCCGGAGGAAAAATTATAAGTGTTGTAACACAGGTAGGTACAGCTCAGAATACCATCTACAATACTCCGCAGTCTCCTGTAACTTCACCGTGGACAAGTGGAGAATTCTTTGTGAATTCCAGTCAGGCACAGCTGAATCTTGATGCTAACGCTTCAATGCCGGATGATAATTCTGAATTGACAATCAACCTTTACATTGATGGTGAGGTGGTAAGAACAGTGAAGAAGAAAGGTAAAGGTGTATTGGTTGCTTCTATTGATTATAGCTTCTTAGAACCTTAAATTACTTTAATAATATATAAAAAAAACCGCTTTTAAAGCGGTTTTTTTTATTATTCAATCATACGTTGCTGTACAGCTAGGTTGACCAATTCTGTTGAGTTCTTTGCATGAAATTTCTGTAGCAGATTCTTTCGGTGAGTGTCCACAGTAAGAGGACTTAAAAACAGTTCTTCAGCAATTACATTACTTGTTTTCCCCTGTGCGACCATCTGTAGAATTTGTTTTTCCCTTTTAGTCAGTCTTGGAATAGGAAGATTAGTCTGAGACGGAAGACTGATAATCTGTTTGGTTTCATTGCAGAAAACAATATCTCCCGAAAGTGCTCCTCTGATCCCTATCACAAGATCATCAATGGAAGTATTTTTGAGAAGATAACCGCTTGCACCATTTTGTATAGACTGCATAATAATGCTCCGTTCCGAACGGTTACTGAACATTATTACAGAGGTATTTGGCGATATTTTTTTTATTTCTCTGCAGAGTTCTGTTCCGTTGGAATCGGGGAGCGTAATATCCAGAAGAACAATATCTACCATTTCTGAACTGATGAAACTTAGTGTTTCTGCACCGGATGCAAAACTTCCTGCTACATGAAAGAAAGGCTGGCTTTTCAGCATCATTCTTAGTCCTTCAATGACAATAGGATGATCGTCTACGATGACAATATTTATTTTTTCATTCTCCATGGGTGTTGAGTTCTATATTAATCGCTGTTCCTTGATCATCAGAATTGATTTCCATTTTTCCTTTCAGGTAGTTGACTCTGTTTTTCAGATTACGAAGTCCCATACTTTTGGTCGTGTTTTCTATATTTTTATCAAATCCTTTTCCGTTATCTTCAATCGTTATCAGAAAATTTTCGCCGGATTGGGAGCATTGAAGCAGAATACTACTGGCTTCAGCATGTTTTATAGCATTGGCCAATAGTTCCTGTACAATTCTGTAAATGTTAAGCTGGATATTTAAAGGTAATCCTTTATCAATATCAATAGCCTGAAAATCAATTTCAAGGTTTTTTCTGTTGTAAAATTCACACAGGTCGAGTAGAGCAGTTTCCAACCCAAAATTAAGCAATGATTCAGGCATTAAGTTTCTGGCCACATGGCGAAGTTCACTTACGGAGTTGTCCAATTGACCCAATATCTTATAAAACTCCTGATCTTTTTCAGGGTTTAAATGACTGGAAGACCAGGTAGAAAAGTTGATCTTTACTCCGGCAAGCATTCCCCCAAGACCATCATGAAGATCTCTGGCAATACGTTCTCTTTCCCTTTCTTCACCGTCAAGAATGGCTTTGGTTAATGATAATTCTTCCTTTTGCTTAATATCATTGAGTTTCTGCTCGTTTATTTTTTTGTTTTTCCTGAAAATAATAAACAGAAAGATCAGAAGGCTTAAGGCGAGTAATAAAACAAGACCCATTCCCCACAAATAAGAGTTTTTCTTATTGACTTCCAGATCTTTTTGGTTTTTCTCAGCATTTAAGGTTGCTATTTTTCTTTCTTTTTCAGCTGTATTGAATTTAGATTCCAGTTTGTTGATTTCAATTTTTACATTCTCTGTATTAAGGCTGTCATTCAGCTTGGAATATTTCTGTTCCCATAGAAGAGCTTCTCTGGTATCTCCTAATTCTTCATTGAGTAAAGAAAGCTGTTTGTAAAAAGTTTTTCTGTTATTAAGATCAATGGCCAGAGATTTTTCCGTTAAAACATTCTCCAAAGTAGTTTTAGCTTCCTTATATCTTTTAAGCTTCTTTAAAATATCATACTTGTTGAAATAAAACATTTGAGCCAGAAGATTCTGATTGTACTTTCTGGTATAGAAGATTCCTTTTTCTATCACTGGAAGGGCTTCTTCATTTTTCTGACGAGTAATATATAACAGCGTTTTACTGTAATAATAAAAAGCATTGGATGAGGATTCGGGATATGCCCTGATGAGTTTTTCGGCTTTATTCAAATACTTTTCAGCCTGATCTCCATTGGCCTGATAGCAGAAATTGTTGGCAGAATTGAGATAGGTAAAAAACAATTCGGCAGAATCCGGATAGTTTTTTTTAAGAATTTCCTGGGCTTTTTTATTGTAATCTTCAGCTTTTTTAAACTGAGCATTATACGTAAGAATAACAGCAAGCTGAGTATACAGGAAGCCAAGATTTCTGCTGTTTTCATATTTTTCAACCAACGGGATACTTTTTTCAAGCATGATCTTAACCAAAGGAATATAACCCTCTTTATCCTTTTGTGAAACGCCTAAGCTGTACCAGGCAAGCGCCTGAAGAAAATCGGACTCTTCATTTTTGAATTTCGATAAAGATTGAATAGCCTGTTGATAGGAAACAGCAGCTTTCTTCTTATTCCTGTCCAGATTATATTGTCCTTCGTAATAATAATATTTTGCTGAAATAAAAGGATTGTTTTGAGCCAGTCTTTTTCCGTTGGAAAGATATTTCTTACTCAAAACAGAATCACTGTTCCTGTAATAATTGGATAAAAGGAAAGAGGCCGTTGCTTTTGAAGGATCGGGATGATTTCCTTTTGTAATATTTTGTAAGCTGTCTATATAAGATTTCTCATTAAGAGGAATGATTTGTTGGG
>CBFQYI010000175.1:0-8738 GCA_965720825.1 uncultured Chryseobacterium sp.
ATTAAGATAACCGGAATTTTCGATTTCATAAAAAGATAGAAAAACTTATTGTAAATGGCGAAAGATAAGGATAAAATTCTTTTTATATTTCTAAAACAAAATAGCCTTTTCCAGTTCCAATAATTTTTGCTTTCTCCAGATTCCTCCTCCATAGCCTGTTAATTGTCCGTTGCTGCCAATTACGCGGTGACAAGGGATTATAATGGATATCTTATTCAGACCATTGGCATTGGCTACTGCTCTTACAGATTTAGGATTTCCCAGAATATCTGCCTGTTCCTGATAGCTCCTTGTTGCACCGTAAGGAATTTCCTGAAGAATATTCCAGACTTCTTTTTGGAAAGCTGTTCCTACAGGGGAAAGAGGAACTGTAAATACGGTTCTTTTTCCTTCAAAATACTCTTTCAGTTCTTCTTCCAGGGTTATAAAATGAGGATTTTCTCCTTGTATAATATTTGCTTTAAAATAGTTCGCGATACTCTTCAACTCTGTGGGAAGCGCCTTTCTGTCGGAAAATTCAAGAAGGCAGACTCCATCCTCATCAGCACAGGCTATCATTGTTCCCAACATGGTTTCTATTCTCTTCAGATCAATGATCTTTTCCAAGGAATTATTCTTAGGTGATACGCCAAAAATATTTTTAAAACTCTCATTAAAACCGCTCAGACTTTCATATCCTGTATCAAATGCTACCTCTGTAACCGATTCTCCCTGTTGAAGCTTTTTAAAGGCTGTATTGAGTTTTGACATTCTCTGGAAAGCATGAAACGTTATTCCATGGTGTTTCAGAAACCATCTGCGGACTGTAGCGGGTTCCAGACCTCTCTTGACAAGATCGTAGTCTTTAAGCTTTAATGTGGGATCGTCGGCAATTTCTTTCAATAAGTCTTTGATATACGAAGGTGTAGCATTGAGATTTTCCAAAGGTCTGCACACTTTGCAAGGACGATACCCTTTGAGCATCGCGTCTCTGGTATTGGAAAAAAACTCTACATTTTCAAATTTCGGTTTCCGTGCGGTACAAGTCGGTCTGCAGAATATTCCTGTGGTTTTTACGCCCATCCAGAATATCCCTTCAAATGAAACATCTTTGGTATAAGATGCCTCGTACATTATTTTTTCGGTAAGTTCCATCATTCAATAAAAAGAGGTGAAAAACTTTTCCCATTTGTAATTTTCTGACTTGCTTTTTCAAGCTCTCTATAGATATGTCTGTACATAAAAGCCCCTGAAGTAACTCTTTTTATACCTAATGCTTTAAGCCTGTCAAAATCGGGTAAATCAGGAAGAGCCATAACATTCACAGGAAGAAAAGTGGCTTCTGTAATGGTTCTGATATCGTTTTCAGAAGTCATACCCGGAACGAAAACGCCATCAGCTTTAAGATCTTCCAATAACTTTATTCTTTCTAATGTTTCTTCCAATGCATTTTCAATGTTCAGTAAAAAAGGATCTGTTCTTACATTGATAAATATCTGATCTCTGTTTTCGCCTAATTTGGTGAAAATATCTTTTAATTTTTCATAGAAAACATCTCTGTTTACCAGTTTTCGTATTCCGTCAATAACGTTGGTATCTTCAATATTAATCCCCGATATTCCAATTTCCGTAAGTTTCATGATATTCGAAATTACCGTATCATTTTCAAGACCATATCCGGATTCCAGATCTACTGACAGAGGGATTGAAACGGAAGCTCTGATCCTCTTAATGATATAAAGATATTCTTCAAAGGTTATCTGTTCTCCATCTTCATATCCTAAACTCAGTGCGACTGCCGAACTTGAGGTTGCTAATGCTTTATACCCCAGCTTTTCATATGCCTTTGCACTTTCTACATTCCATACATTACCCAAAAGTAATGGTTCTTCACCATGATGTAACTGTTTAAAACTGATCATAATTTTTTTATTCAAAAGTAGAAAGATTACCACGTGCTCTACAACCGAAAAATGAACACCTATTTTTTATAATTCTCCGAATCCGAACTTTTATTTTAAAATAGAATCGCTTTTTCAAGCTCCAGCAGTTTTTGTTTTCTCCAGATTCCTCCGGCATATCCAACCAATTCACCGTTTGAGCCAATCACCCGATGACAGGGAATTAAAATCGCAATTTCATTGATGCCGTTGGCTGTTCCTACGGCACGTATCGCCTTGGGGTTTCCCAGTATTTCTGACTGCTGTTTATACGTCCTTATTTCTCCCATCGGGATTTCGCGAAGAAGCTGCCATACTTTTTCCTGAAACTCAGTTCCGGTAGTAAACAACGGAACTTCAAAATGGTTTCTTTGTCCTTCAAAATATTCTTTCAGTTCTTCTTCCAGCTGTTTGAAATGAGGATGTTCTTTTTCTACAATTTCTGCTTTCAAAATCTTTGACAACGCCTTCAGCTGCTTTTCAATGTTTTTCCGGTCTGTAAATTCCAGCAGGCAAATCCCCTGATCTACGGCACAGGCAATCATTTCACCCAATGGGGTTGATATATTTTTTTGGTGTATCATTTCCATTCGTTTAAAATTAAGCTTTTTGGAAATCATAACTTGTTTTTAGTCCGTTAAAATTCTTTTTATCTGTTCAACATGTCTTGCATTATGATAAATAACAAAACGAAAGGTATCTCCCAACTTCAGTTTGATCAGCTTTGAAATACTAATACTTGTTTTTGTTTTCTCCAGATCAATATATTGAGCTTCTTCCAGTAACTCAAGCATTTTACCCTGCTGCTTTATGAATGTATCCACTACCCTTTTATCCAGATTGCTGTGGATAGGATTCATGGCTTTAAGTGTTTTCATTGTATTCAGTTTCTCTTTGGGAAGCATACTTTTAGCAAAATAATTCCCAAGAATTCCGGGTTTAAAATAGAGTTGAGAAGATTTTCCGGCAGAAGAAACAGTACGGTTAATTTCTGGAATATAAAAATCTCCGTAGCGGTTGAGATGTTCCAGACATTCCAATGTACTCCAACTTGCTGCTGAAGTTCTGAAATTCAGATCATGTTCCGACTTTAAAGACAATATTTCAGCAAAGTGTAAATGTTCTTCAGTCCTATTTCTTAATTCATCAAATAATTCTGAGGTTGAAATTTTCATTACATTTTTTATGCAAATATGCTGATCCAAATGTTCTTAAATCTTGACTGAACTCAATATTTTTTGAGTCTGGATAAAGTTTCCGGTGACATTCTCAGATAATTGGCGATGTATTTATTGGGAACTTCCTGAAATAGCTTTGGACTTCGTTTTAAAACCCTCTCAAAACGTTCTCCGGGAGCATTGATGAGCAGATCTTTTTCTCTTTCAAGCTGTTGTAATACAAGATCTTCCAGAACACTCATCCAGAATTTCATATTTTCTTCATCCGATTGTACAAACGCATAAAAATCTTTTTTCGAAGCTATTCTTACCGTTGTTTTTTTAATCGACTGAATATAAAGATCCGAAGGTTTTCCCGATAAAAAAGAATCCAGGCTGACAATAATATTTCCGGTATATCCAAAACGAATAATCCTTTCTTCATCTTCATCCATCATAAAGATCCGGACACTTCCTTGTTCAATAAAATAAATAGAGGTATCTGTACTGCCCGAAATCTTCAGGAATTCGTTTCGTCTGAATGCTTTCTTTTCCCAATGGATTCCGCTTTGAAGCAATTTTTCAACCATTTCGTTTTATTATTTGCTTTTCCAAAGATAATAGGTAATTTTAAAGTTTTAAAACACTAATCACTGATAATGCTCAAACAAACAGTACTTTTCATACTGCTTTCGGCCGGATTTTATGGCATGAAAGCACAGCAGACCATCCCCTTCCGGATCACCAGGCACAATAATATTATTGTCAAAACCCTTGTCAACAAAAAGGATTCACTGGATCTGATGTTCCAGATAGCGATGAAAGATTATGCTATTTCTCCTGATGGCAAGCAGAAAGCAAATCATATTATTTTCAACAAAGAAGAACTCAGCGACCACAATACGGTGCAAATAGGGAAAATTACTCAGAAAAATGTGCGTTTTTTTGATAATCAGTTAACAGGTCATGAAGCAGATGGAAAAATCGGAACCGGAATTTTTGCAGGGAAAGCCTTTAAAATTGATTATGATAACAGCCAATTTGTGATGTACGACAAAATACCTGATCTGAAAGGCTACCAACCCATCAACATCATTCTGGATCATGACGGATTTTATGTTGCCGCAGATAATATTCTGGATGGAGATCAGCAGCAGGAAGCCTATTTTGTACTACAATCCGGGTTTTCCGGAGCCATTCTTTATAGCAATGAGTTTGCTGAAGAAAAACATCTGGAGAAAAAACTGAAAGTAACTGGAGAAAAAACATTAAAGAATTCTGAAGGTAAAACTTTAACGACCAAACAAGCTGTTCTGCCGTATTTCAAATTGGGAAATAGTGTGTTTAAAGATGTTTCCGTAGGATTTTTCTCCGGTGAACTGAAAACACAAAATGTAAGTTATATCGGTGCTGACATGCTCCGCAGGTTTATCTGGATCTTTGATGCTGAAAGGAAAATGGCTTACATCAAACCCAGCAAATATTTTTCAGAACCTTATTACAAAATGAATTAGCATAGTATAAACACTTTAATCTTAAAAAAGATGATGAAGATCAAAACTGTCGCAGCACTTATATGTTTTCAACTGGCGATTGTAAGCTGTAAAAAAGAAGAGAAGAAAACGGTTACCGCAGAAACAAAAATCACGAACGATACTCTAAAAACAGTAAAAACTGAAGAAAAAATAGATTACACCCATTTTAATATTTTCAGTCTGTCTGTTATTTCATCCGCAGAAAAGGATTCTGATATGGATATTTTCATTTCTGTTTCAGATATCTATAAAGGAGTACAGCCTGTTCCTGCAGCTATTATGAAAAACCAGAAGCAGATGACTTATGAAGAACGCCAGCATTTTGAACTGGATGCTCCCAGCAGAAAAAAATTGCTGGACGGAATTAATCTCACTGAAAATGATTCTCTGTACATCTATGAGTATGGTTCTAATAAACTTCAAAGAATGCCAGTCAGCAAGCTAAAGGCTGTGGCTTACTTAAGTCCTTATTCCGATGATCAGGATTTAGACCCTGATTCTTATATGATGGGATTCCAGGTTGCCACTCATCAAAAAACAACAGAATACGACCGTTATAATAATGCCATCGCTTATTTTGGGAATAAAAATCCTTTCGTAGACCATAAAATGAAAGCAGTAAAATGGCAAAAAGCGGGTACAGATATTTCGAAAAAATTCTTTTCTCACTCAAAACTGGCTCCGGGAAAAACTTATCAGTCACAATATGAAAATCTGACTTATTATCTGCAGGATTATCTTGAAGAAGGAAATATTGTTGAACGTAAACTTGCGGTTATCAATGATCGTAAAGAAAAAATCGCGGAGAAGACCTTCAGTCTTGCAGGAAGTGATGGAGGAGAATTCATGCCTCTTTATGGAATAGATGCCGATGAAGCCAATATTTCCCAATGGACAGGTCATCTTTTCAAAGGAAAACCACCTGTTATTTTTGGGTTCATGGCGCAGTCTTTTGGTTGTCCTTCCATTAGTTTTTTAGATCAAAAGGAGAAGGATTTCCCGATTAATTGTGATAACAGACATTAACCTGAAGAGAATCTGCATAGATTCCTACGGAATGACAAACTGGGTGGATAATCTTTTAGAATAAATCTACTTAATCAGCAAAATCTGTGAGAGAAATATTCAATAGAAATGGAATATTATCCTGAGCATAGTCGAAGGGAGCCCGTTTTTTATTACATCAGCAATGCCATTGGCTTTAGCCAAAACCTATTATAAGAATTCTTATCCATGTATAAAAAAAGCAAATCAGTTCATCAACAGATTTGCTTTTTTATTTTGAGTGTCTTATTTCTTAGAATAATATTTGTTTTTCAGATTCATAAAATAATTTTCGGGGTCTTTGAAACCATTACTCTTCATGAATTTGATCACTACATTCAGATAGGTTTCTGAAGGGATAAATTCTGTTCCCATCTTTTCGGAAAACTTTTTATACTCTTCTTCAAGCAGTTTGGGATTTTTGGCCAACTGTTTTATATCGGTTCTATACCCTTTAAATATAAATTTCAAAGCTTCATAATTTCCGGGATAAGAAACGGTTCCGTGGGTTTCTCCTTCAAAAAAACGATGTTTATAGTTCAAAGATCCGTTCTTTTCTATAATTCCTTTAAACTCTTCAATAGCCTGCGTCATATCAGAATTCCAGTTTTTCTGCTGTTCTTCATTATCTGCCTGAGAAACATACAATGATTTTTTTGCAGGAAACTTTTTATTCTTTTCCAGATAATCTTTCGTTCTTGAAATAGTCACTTTATGATCCCACCACAAACTGGGATCATTGGCAACATAGGCATTAAAATAATCAGGATGTAAAAGAAAAGTATTAATGGCAAATAATCCTCCGAAAGAATGTCCCACCAATACGGAATAATCCTGAGTTCTGTAGTTTTTATTCATAAAAGGCTTCAATTCTTCCTGCATGAATTTCAGAAAATTTTCACCACCTCCACTATCTGCAAAAAGAGTAAGAGCAGGATTTACAGGACTCTTCTTTTCAGACTTTGTTGGAGTAAGATCTCTTGTTCTTTCTGTATTTTTAATTCCGACAACAATACATTCCGGAATATCGGCATACGGAGTTCTGGCAATGAAATCTGTTAATCCTGTGTAATATTCAAAATTAATTTCTCCATCTAAAAGATAGATCACCGGATATTTTGCGGGATTGATCGTATTGTCGTTATACGTTTTAGGCAAGTGAACCCAGATTTCTCTGTTTTCATTTAAAACTTTTGAAAATACGTTTTGCTTCTCTCCTATCGTCAGTTTTTCCTGGGATTTTCCCAATGTAAACAGTAAAAATAGGGGAAGGTATATAATTTTAAACCAGTTGTTCATGGTGTGAATCTTTTCTGTGTTGATGAATGTTTTTAATTTCGTTATTCGTTTTGGGTGATTTGTTTCTTCGGCCCCACCAGATCAGGAATCCGGTAATCGGGAGACTTGTACAGATAATTCCGATGATGAAGGTGAATATTTTACCGAACATTCCGCCCCAATACCCTACATGAAGATCAAAGTTCATGTGCTCTATTACTTCATGCATCTGAACTTCTTTAGGATAATCAATCTCCTTTCCGGTGTATTTGTTGGTTTCCATACTTTTACCATTAACAAGGCTTTTCAACCCTATAAATTGAGCAACTCCCACATGATACACTGTTGCAGAATCATTTCTCGGAATGCTCATTCTGAACTGTTTTGCATCTGGGAACTCTTTGAATTTTCTGTCTACGAAATCAGTATAAGTCAAAGCTTTCTTATCCGGATCAAACTTAGGTTCATATTTTTCTGCAATAGTATGGGCATCTACAGCTCCTCCGAAAGCCTTCTGGGTAAGATTGGTTAAAACCTCATACGCCATAATCAATCCTGTAATGGTAATAAACACGGCCGGAAGCAGTGAATAAAACCCAAAAACATTATGAAAGTCGTAGTTTTTCCTGCGCCATTTTGTTCCGGATTTGATTTTAAACGCTGTTGTTCTTGTGGTTTTGTTCCATTTTTTTGGCCACCAGAGAATTAATCCGCCGATAAGCTGTATAAAAAAGATGATGGAAGCAACTCCAACCACCGTTTTCCCGAATTTCCCTGCCAATAACTGTGCGTGAATATGGGCTACCACATAGAAAAACTCATAGCTTTTCGTAGAACCGATGAGTTTTCCGGTATAAGGATCAAGATAATGATAGGCAAATACACCTCTTGGGCCACGGCCTTTTTTCTTTGGTTTTTCTGCTTTGTCCGCACTTTTATCTTTAGGTGGCTTCGTTGCTGATGCTACCCTGAAGCTTCTGTCTGATTCTTTATAAGTATCAAAATAAAATGCTTTTCTGTCCGGAACCTGTTGATGAAACCTGACAAGCAATTCTTCAGGTGTCATCTTTTTAGGATGAGCCGGAGCGGTAACGTATTTAGCACTTCCACCGCACAGATCAATGATTTCGTCACAAAAGACAAATACAGTCCCGGAAAGAGTAACCGTAAGCACAATGATTCCGGAAACCAGGCCGAGCCACAGATGCAGCCAGCCGGTGATTCTTTTGGTAAGGGATTTCCCCTGCTTTTTTTTAGGATTAGTTTTTTTATTTTCCATATCTTTTTTATCCATTCAAAAATATAATAGTAGAAAATGCAAAGGCGCAATTGTATTTATAATGGCGTGTTTGTAAAGTGAAAAGAGTTATTCCTGCTGCCGTTTACTTTAGCATATTTGAAGGCTTCAGAAATAGATATTATAAACCAAAGTTTTGCACCTTTGCGGTTTTAATTCTTATATTTTCGTTGAGATTATTTTTGTTTTCAGGTATTAAAATTTGAATGCAAAATTGGCAAGAATTTTTCTTGGCTTCTGTGGCTGTCCGTAGAAGTTCCAGTAGTTTTCATTCAGCGCATTATTCATTTTCAGACCGATTCTGTATTTTTTCTTGTCATAGAAAATGGTAGCACCCACAGTAGTGTAAGAAGGAGCTAGAAAATGATTAACAATATTGATGTAGGTTTGGTCTACAAAATTAAATCCAGCTCCGAAACCAAGACCTTCATAAGCTCCATCCATGATTTTGTAACTTGTCCATAGGTTGGCTACATGTTTTGGAGTCCAGGCGATTCTTTTTCCGCTG